>NZ_JBQSVT010000001.1:0-229273 GCF_052376555.1 Specibacter sp. AOP5-B1-6 | reverse complement strand
GCATTGCTGGCGACCACGAGCCGGTTGAGTCAGAACCGGACGTTGACAATGCGGATCTGGGTGACCACGACGCAGACAATGCGGATCTGGGTGACCGGCATATCAATGACGCGGATGCAGGCGAGCTTGCCGGAGTCGAGCCGGATGAAATGGATCCTGACGACCTAGGCACAGGCCCTGACCATGTTGGCCCCGACGACGCAGGCCCTGACCATGTTGGCCCCGACGATGCAGACTCTGACGACGACGAAACCCTGGCAAGTTTTGCGAAGGCTGCCGAGGCTGCCGACGCCGAATGGAATGCCCAGCTGGCCCCCATGGACGCTGCAACCCACCACGGTGCGGAAGACGACTTGAGCCTCACCATCCGCCCGGACATGGGCGATGAGATGGACCCGTTGGAAGTGGCGGCTGAGAACGAAGAGCCCGAAGCGGAAGAAGAACCCGAAGAAACAGCGGGGGAACGGGAAGCCGCTGATAACTCGGCAACAGCGCTGGAGGAAGAATCGGCCACAGCCGCTGAGGAGCCCGCCGACGACGGCTTCACGATCAATTACGACTACTTGTTTGGTGCCACAACAATGGCCCAAAGCGTGGAAGCCGCCGCCGTCAGGTTGGATGAAAACGGCCAACCGGTCCGGTCGGAAAACACGGATCCCGTGCTGCCCCCGCGGCCGCCGCAGCCTCCCATGGCCGGCAGCGGCGCATCCGCGCCCTCCGGCACCGACGCGGCGGCGCATGCTGAGGTGTCTGCTGATGGCGGCCAGCCCGGCGGTTCGGATGAGTCCGTCGGCAGCGGCCTCCAGGCAGATGCCGCAGGGCATCCACCCGCGCCGGAAGCCTCCCCCGCCCCGACGCAGTCCGATGAGCAGGAGAGTCTGCTGATTGACTCGGTTCCGTGGGGCAACTCCGGCAGCCGGGCACAAGCCGCCAATGCACAAGCGGCCAACGCACAGGGACAGGCCGAGCCGGCCGACTACGTGAACGCGCAGTCTGCCCAGGACGCAGCGGGCGAGTACGACCCCGCACTGGCCAATCCCGCATTGGGCGCAGCAGCGGCGGAAGGTGACGCGGCGACGCCGTCGAACGGGTCCGCAGACAATGGTGGCAGCGTCAACGGTGGCAACGTCAATGGCGGCTACGACCCGGACCACGACGGGCACACCGTTGTGCGCGGTGATTTCACCCGCGACGGACAGCCGGCGGCTCCCGCACCCCTGGAATCGCGTCCGCCGACCGGACCGATGGTTTTGGCACGCATGTGTCCCAACGGCCACGCCAACCCGCCAAGCCGGGCACAGTGTTCCGGTTGTGGCGCTGCGATCAACTCGGAACCGCGTGAAGTGGGCCGGCCGCGCCTTGGCACGATGCACATCTCAACGGGCGAACTGGTTGAACTTGACCACTCGCTCATCATCGGACGCCAGCCCTCAGTGTCCCGCGTGATGGGTGGCGCGATGCCTCGTCTGGTCCAGGTCAAGAGCGGCAACGACGACATTTCCCGCTCGCATGTCGAGGTCCGCCTGGACGGCTGGGAGGTGCTGCTTGTCGACCTCAAGGCCACCAATGGCACGGTGCTTGTCCGCGAGGGCCAGGCGCCGCGCCGCCTGAGCCAGGGCGAGGAAGCAATTTTGCTGAACGGGGACATTGCCGAATTGGGTGACGGCGTTTCGCTGCTCTTCGACGGTCTGCTGTGAGTGCCAGGCGTCCGCCGGCAGCGCCACCCGTCCTGCCCGGCTACAGCTTCCTCTCGGTGTTGGGCTCGGGCGGGTTTTCGGACGTCTACCTGTATGAGCAGGACAGGCCGCGGCGAAAAGTTGCCGTCAAGGTGCTTACCGCCGACCTGAAGACGAAGGGGGCCAGGGCCAGTTTCGAGTCAGAGGCCAACCTCATGGCACGACTGTCGGCCCACCCGTACATCGTCACCATTTTCGAAGCCGAGATCACCGAGTCCGGCCACTCGTACCTGGCCATGGAGTACTGCTCCCGGCCGAGCCTTGACCTGCAGTACAGGCAGGGCCGCTTCAGTGCCGACAAGGCGCTGGAAATTGGCATTCAGGTGGCCTCGGCCGTGGAGACCGCGCACCGCGCAGGCATTGCCCACAGGGACATCAAGCCCGCCAACGTCCTGGTCACCGATTACAACCGGCCCGCCCTGACGGACTTTGGCATCTCAGGAGCCATGGACCAGGTGCAGGCCGACGGCGGCGGCATGTCCATCCCGTGGTCGCCGCCGGAGTCTTTTGGTGCCGGGGCAACGGACGGCGTCAAGGTGGACATCTGGGCACTTGGAGCCACCATTTACACGCTGTTGGCCGGCCACTCGCCCTTTGTCATCCCAGGTGCCGACAATTCCCAGCGCCAGTTGATGGACCGCATCGATTCCGCACCCCTGCCCCGTTTGGGCCGGGCCGACATTCCCGAAGCGCTCGAGTTGGTGCTGGCCACTGCCATGGCCAAATCGCCCGGCTCGCGGTACGGCACAGCCAAGGATTTTGCCCGCGCCCTGATGCGCGTGCAGGCGGACCTGAACTTGTCAGTCACCCCGTTTGAAGTGCAGGAGGAAGCCGCAGCCCACGATGCACGCCCGGTGGACCAGGCGGAAGCGACCAGGGTCCGCAGCATCGTCTCCATCGATCCGGAGGCGGACACGCCCAATCCCACCTTCCCCACACGCCCTGGCACGGGCCAAGGGACCGGTGCCACAGGCAGGGGCCAGGGAACGGGCGCCGCTGGTGCAGGCAACCCGGCCCGGAACCAGCCCGGCAACAACGGCAACACCGGTTCGCACACAGGATCCACCACGGGGTTGACCCGCAACGGCCAAACGATGCCGTCGCAGCGGACAGAATTTTCCCCAAACCCGGGATCGCCAGGCGGCCCGGTCGCAGGTGCCGGTACGGGAGCGGGCCGGACCGCAGGCGGGGAGCAGCCGTCGGTCGGGTCGCCGGGATCCGACACCGTGGACGGTCCGACTTTTCGCAGGGGCTTCTCCAACATGGCCTCGCCCACCGAATGGAACGATTCCGTTCCCTACCTGGGCCAGTCCGCGAATGCCTCCAACTTTGTCCAGGACACCGGTTATGCGCTCGACTCCACCGTCCAGCGCAGCGAACTGCTCGCGCCCGGACACCAAGGGCCGGAGCCGGCGCAAGCGCCAGCGGCACCGGCGGGTAAAAAACGCTTGTGGCTGGGACTGGGTTCGGGGCTGGTTCTGCTGGCCGCCGTCGTGGTTGGCATTGTCATTTTCATCAATGTCGGGGCCCCGGAACAAGACGACCCGCTGGCCGGGCAGCCCTCGACACCGCCCACAGCACTTGTCGTCGGCGCCGATGTTCCGGCCGTCACGGAGCTGACCGCCACACCCAAGAATGGCGGCTCCGAGTGGACGTGGACCAACCCCGAGCCGCAGGAGGGTGACAAATACCTGTGGGCCTCGGTCAGCGCCGTTGATTCCGGCGAGTTCAAGCCGATTGCGGAGGCCAGGGCGTTTGTCGTCAACGGTTCCAATGACGAGTCCTGTATTTCCGTGAAACTGGTCCGCAAGAACGGCCAAACCTCGCCGGAGACCAAACAGTGTTCCTGACCACCGACACCACGCGCGGGCAAACAATCCGCAGACAAACGATTTCCAAGCAACCAAGGGGGCTGCCGTCATGGCTGAACTAACCATCGATTTCTGCGGCGAATGGTACGAGCCGTCACCGGAAGCCATTTTCAGCATTGGCCGTGAGGGTGACATTGAGGTTGACGACAACCCGTACCTGCACAGGAAGTTCCTGGAAGTCAGCAAGTACGACGGCATTTGGTGGCTGACCAATGCCGGCACCATGCTCTCGGCAACGATTGCCGACGCGGCCGGCGGCATGCAGGCGTGGATGGCGCCCGGCGCACGCATTCCGCTGGTGTTCAGCCAGACAAACGTCATTTTCACGGCCGGCCCCACCACATACGAATTCTCCGTCCACATAGCGGCGCCGTCGTTCATGTCGCAAAGCCGCGAGGAAGACTCTGCCGGGTCAACCACGATTGGCCCGGTCGTGTTCACGGATTCGCAAAAGGCGTTGATCGTTGCCCTGGCCGAGCCCATGCTGCGGCGCGGCGGAACCGGATTCAGCTCCATTCCCTCCTCGGCACAGGCCGCCAAGCGGCTGGGCTGGGCGCTGACACGCTTCAACCGGAAGCTCGACAATGTGTGCGACAAGCTTGACCGGGTGGGGGTTGTCGGCCTGCGTGGCGGCGGCGGAAAGCTGGCCACCAACCGGCGGACCAGGCTGGTGGAACATTCCGTCACCTCCCACCTCGTCACCTCGGACGACCTGGCACTGTTGGATTCCCAGCGCGGGACGGAAGCTGAATGAGGATCAGGCTGACGCTTAAGCGTGAACCGCAGGAAGACAAAAACCTTGCAGTTACGGTCGACGGCCTGGCGTCTGTGGGAGACATTGCCACCGAACTGTACTTGGCCGATCCGACCCGCAAGGGGGCGCAGGCCCCGCAAAACCTGTCGCTGCTGGTCGAGGAATCCATTGTGGGCGGGGTTCGGGGACGAACGCTGCCGCCGGACAGCAACCTGCTGGAATCGGGGCTGCGCCCCGGCGCCACGGTGTCGCTGACCCAGGTCAGCGACACCTTTGCCGTTCCCCAGCAGGACCGGGGACCGGCCGCTGCGACCCTGCGGGTGGTTTCCGGGCCCGACGCCGGCACGGAATTCTCGCTGCCGTCAGGCACCAGCTATGTGGGCCGCGCCTATGACGCCGATGTCAGGCTCAGCGACCCCATGACCTCAAAACGGCACGCCCGCATCACCATCGGGGAAACCATTGAAATCGCCGACACCGGCTCCGCCAACGGTTTGATGATGGAAGGCACTCAGGTGTCCCGGGCAGTTCTGGGCTCCTACGACGAGGTGACCCTGGGCGAAACAACCATCTCCGTGGTGAACCTTGGCCGCGGTGCCCAGTCGGGCCCCACCAGCCCCCTGGTTGAATTCAACCGGTCCCCGCGTGTTGTGCCGCAGTTCAAGATCGAGGAGCAAACCCTCCCTGCCGGCCCCCAAAGGCCCCGCCGGGAACGCTTCCCGGTCGTCATGCTGGTGGCCCCCATCCTCATGGGCGCCGTCATGTTCGGCGTGACGAAGAGCCTTTTCAGTGTCATCTTCATGGCGATGATGCCGTTGATGATGATCGGCAGCTGGATGGACCAAAAGGCCAACGCCAAGCGGGACCTGAAGGAAGCGATCGTCCAATTCCGGGGCGCCATCGCCGAGTTCCGCCGGCAAATGACCCAGCGCCAGCAGGTGGAACGGGCCGTGCGCCTGGCGGAAAGCCCGTCCACGGCTGAAACCGTTGACGCCATCTACAAGCTGGGCCCGTTGATGTGGACGCACCGGCCCGAACACAAGGCGTTCCTGTCGCTGCGCATGGGCGTTGGCCGCCAGCCCTCGCGCACGCCCGTGAAGTCGTCCAGCGACAACAACACCCTGCCGGAGTACATGGCCGAGATCGAGGACATCAAGGCCGAGTTCACCGACATTGACGCCGTGCCCGTCGTGGCCCAGTTCCGCACGAGCGGGGCGTTGGGAGTGGCCGGCCCGCGCGGCGTCGTTGACGACGTGGCGCGCGCCCTGGTGCTCCAGGCTGTCGGACTGCATTCCCCGGCCGAGCTGGCCGTGGCCGCCATGACGTCAGCGGAGTCGAAGGAACGGTGGGAGTGGCTGCAGTGGCTCCCGCATGTGGGCTCGGTGCATTCCCCGCTTGCGGGCGAGCATCTGGCGTCCGGCCATGGCGCCGCCAGCGTGCTGCTGGCCGCCCTGGAAGACCTGTTGGTGACCCGCGGCATGAACATGGCAGCCAACGGGGCGGCCCACAGGGGCGCCCTTGACCCGGCCAAGATTGAGGTTCCCCCGCCCGCCACGCCCGCGCTGCTGGTCATCATCGAGGACGACGTCAAGGTTGACCGGGCCAGGCTGACGCGGTTGACCGAATACGGTGCCGATGTGGGCGTGCACATCCTGTGGGTGGCCAGCTCCATTGAGGCGCTGCCCGCGTCCTGCCGCGACTTCATCCATGTTGCCGAAACCGCCACCACCGGCCAGGTCCGACTGGGCCAGCTCACCTACCCGGTCAGCTGTGAAAGCGTCAGCTCCGAGCTGGCAGCCCAGCTGGCCCGCATGCTGGCACCCGTTGTTGACGCCGGCACGCCGGTCGATGACGACTCCGACCTTCCCCGCAACGTTTCCTATGTGGCACTTGCCGGGCACGACCTGGTGGAAGGCACCTCGGGGATCGCCGACAGGTGGCTGGAAAACAACTCGGTCGCCTCACGGGCCGTCAAGAACCGCAAACACCAGGGCTCGCTGCGCGCACTGGTTGGTTCCAAGGGTGTCGAGCCCATGTACCTCGACCTGAAGACCGAGGGCCCCCACGCACTGGTGGGCGGCACCACGGGTGCCGGAAAATCCGAGTTCCTGCAGGCCTGGGTGTTGGGCATGGCAGCCGCCTACAGCCCCGACAGGCTCTCCTTCCTCTTTGTCGACTACAAGGGCGGGGCCGCCTTTGCCGACTGTGTGCAGCTGCCGCACACGGTGGGGCTTGTGACAGACCTTTCCCCGCACCTCGTGCGCCGGGCCCTGACCTCGCTGCGCGCCGAACTGCACTACCGGGAGCACCTGCTCAACCGCAAGAAAGCCAAGGACCTGCTCGCCATGGAGCGCGAAGCCGATCCCGAGGCGCCGCCGTCGTTGATCATTGTGGTGGATGAGTTTGCCGCCCTCGCCAAGGAAGTTCCCGAGTTTGTTGACGGCGTGGTCGATGTTGCCGCCCGCGGACGCTCCCTGGGGCTGCACCTGATCCTGGCCACGCAGCGCCCCTCCGGCGTCATCAAGGACAGCCTGCGCGCCAACACCAACATGCGCATCGCCCTGCGCATGGCCGACGTCGACGATTCCCAGGACATTCTGGGCGAGTCCACGGCAGCGTACTTCAGCCCGTCGATCCCGGGCCGCGGCGCGGCCAAGACGGGCCCGGGACGCATCCAGGGCTTCCAAACCGGCTACGCCGGCGGCTGGACAAGCCGCACCCCGCAGCGTCCGCGCATCGACATCGTGGAGATGGACTTTGGTGCCGGGGCCCCGTGGGAGCAGGAAATGACCGCCGCACCCGTCGAGGAGTCGGCGGGCCCCAACGACATCTCCAAGGTGGTGGCCAACATTTCCCTGGCCGCCGTGGAACTGGGCGTGAAGCCGCCCCGCAAGCCGTGGCTGGGCGAACTGCCCGAAATTTATGACTTCTCGAAGCTGCCAACGCCGCGCACCGACGAGCAGTTGTTGCTCGGTGTCATGGACGACCCCGAACACCAGGCCCAGCCAACAGTGTTCTTTGAGCCTGACAAGGACGGCAACATGGCCATCCTGGGCGCCAGCGGTTCGGGCAAGTCGGCCGCGCTGCGTACCATCGCCATTGCCGCGGCCATCACCCCGCGCGGAGGCCCCGTGCAGGTCTACGGCATCGACGCGGCCTCCAACGGCCTGCAAATGCTTGAGGTGCTCCCGCACGTCGGCGGCATCATCAATGCCGAGGACAACGAACGCGTGGGGCGCCTGCTGCGATACGTCCGCGGCATCATCGAAAAGCGGGCCGAAAGCTTCGCCCAGGTCAAGGCCGGCAGCATTGCCGAGTACCGCCGCCTGGCCAACAAGCCGGACGAGCCGCGCATCATCGTCATGGTCGACGGGCTGGCAACGTTCCGTGAACTGTACGAGTTCCGGGCGGGCATGAACCAATTTGAAACCCTGCAGCAGATTGCCACCGACGGCCGTCCCATGGGCGTCCACATTGTCATGGCCGGTGACAGCCCGAAGTCGCTGCCGGCGTCGTTGGCGTCATCGGTGCAGCGGCTGCTGGTGTTCCGGCTGGCCACCGCGGACGACTATTCCAACCTGGGCCTGCCCCGCGATGTGCTGACCCCGGCGTCGCCTCCCGGCCGCGGCATGATCGACGGCGGCGAAATCCAGGTGGCCATCTTCGGCGGCACCTCAAACCTGGCCCTGCAGGCGCGGCAGGTTGCCAGCCTGGCCGAAACCCTGCGGCGCCAGGGGGTCAAGCAGGCCCCGCGCGTGGAGTCGCTGCCGGAAATGGTTGACCTTGACGTGCTGCCGGCAGCCACCCCGGGCAACGTCCTGATCGGTGTGGACGACTTCAACCTGGAACCGGCCGGGCTGCAGGCCACCGGTGCGCTCATGCTCACCGGCCCGCCGTCGTCGGGCCGCACCACCGCCCTGGTCACCCTGGCGGAGGCCTTGAAACGGTCGACGCCGGGCACCCGGCGCGTGTACTTCGGCTCGCGCCGCTCGGCCATCGCCAACCTGCCGGTGTGGGACGAATCCATCGTGACGGCCGGGGCGCTGGAGCCCGAACTGCAGCGCTTCATCGACCTGGTGGAGGGTGAGATCGAGCCTGTGGCGTTCTTCATTGAAGGGGTCACGGAGTTTGCCGATTCCGAGGCCGAAATGGACCTTGTCACGTTGATCAAGTCCGCCGTCAAGGCGAACTGCTTTGTCGTGGGCGAGGCTGAAACGTCCACCTGGTCCGGGGCGTGGAGCCTGGCCGGCCTGTTCAAGGCCGGCCGCCGCGGCCTGCTCCTGAACCCCGGCGACGTCGAAGGGGACACGTTGATGAACACGGCGCTTGGCCGGCTCTCAAACAACAAATTCATCCCGGGCCGAGGCTATGTTGTTGGCCGCGGCAAGGCGTTCAAGCTGCAGGTGGCAAGCACCATGGACCACGAACGCTAGCCCGCGGGGAGCGCTCCTGCCCCCGCCCAAACGCTCTCGCAGCAATGGCCAGTTTTTGGGCAACGCTCGCGCAGTAGCGGCGGAGTGGTTGCCGACGGGGAGTTGTCCCCATCGACGATGTTTGGATAGCTTGTTAGATTTCTATTAGTCGCCCGGCCGGACAAGCCAGCAGGGCATCTTCTTCAACATAAGGATGTGCATCATGGCCGGTATGCTCGGTAACGATCCCCAGGACATGGCCGATTTGGTCTCAAAGCTCGGCACGGCGATTGACCAGATCACCCAGGTCATGACGACCTTGGATGGCAAGGCCCAGTCGGTTCGCTGGGAAGGTCCCGACGCCACACGCTTCAAGGGCACCCAGTGGCCGACGTCCAAGAAGTCGCTGGCCCGCGTCATCAGCGACCTCGGCGACGTCAAGGTCATTGTGAACAAGCAGAAGCAGCAGCAGGAAGCCGCCTCCAAGTAGCCTCCACATACGAACTGGCCCGCACTTGTGGCTGTATATTCAACCGTATTGAGTTGATATTACAGCCACAAGTGCGGGCCAGATGTGTGTGGGTGAGTGGGCGCAGCGCTCACAGAATTGCCGGTCTCTGCCTTCGGGCGGGGCCGGCGATTTTTGTTTAACGCGGCATTGGTTTGAGGAACGCCCGCCAGATGGTGCGCCGGCGGGGCTTGGTGGGGCAAGATAGTAGCGTGAGCAGCGAGCCAACAGACCCCCAGCAAATTCCCGCCCAGAAGAACCCGGTGGACGCAGTGCGCGGGAAAGCGCCTGAGAACGAGCCGGCCGGCGTGGAAGTCATTCCCCCGGATGCAGACAGGGAACGCTACGGCGTCCTGGTGGACCTGGTCCAAAAGTACCGTGCCGCGTATTACAACGAAGACGCGCCCATCGTCTCCGATGCCGAGTTCGACGTGCTGTACAGCGAACTGGAAACGCTTGAGGCGCTGCATCCGGAAATGGTCACAAATGATTCCCCAACCCAGCTGGTAGGCGGGGAGGTCTCGGAGGCCTTCGCCGCCGTCGAACATCTGGCCAGAATGTATTCGCTGGAAGACGTGTTCTCCCTGGAAGAGCTCGAGGCCTGGCTGGTCAAGGCCGCCGCGTCGGTTGAAAAGCGCCGCGGACAAGCGCCGCAGTGGCTGACTGAGCTGAAGATTGACGGCCTGGCGGTGAACCTTCTGTACCGCGACGGCGTGCTGGTGCGGGCGGCCACACGCGGCGACGGCACCACGGGCGAGGACATCACCCACAATGTGGCCACCATCAAGGACATCCCGCAGAAGCTTCACGGCAGCAACTTTCCCGTCGAGGTGGAGATTCGTGGCGAGGTGTTCATCGCCTCCAAGGATTTCGCCGTGCTCAATGAGCAGATGGTGGCGGCCGGAAAAGCCCCGTTCGCCAACCCGCGGAACTCGGCGGCCGGTTCGCTGCGGCAGAAGAACCCGGCGGAGACCGCCAAGCGGCCGCTGAGCATGTTTGTGCACGGCATCGGTGCCCGCGAGGGGCTGAGCACCGCCACGCAGTCGGAAACGTATGAGCTGCTGAAGTCGTGGGGCATGCCCATCAGCCCGTACTACAAGGTGGTGTCGAGCCTGCCCGAGGTCATGGAGTTCATCTCCTACTACGGTGAGCACCGCCACGACTTGATTCATGAGATTGACGGCATCGTGGTCAAGGTTGACGACCTCGCCACGCAGCGGGAACTGGGCCATACCTCGCGGGTGCCGCGATGGTCGGTGGCGTATAAGTACCCGCCGGAAGAAGTCAACACAAAACTCCTTGACATTCAGGTGCAGGTGGGCCGCACCGGCCGCGTGACGCCGTTTGGCATCATGGAGCCCGTGAAGGTGGCCGGCTCCACGGTTGAACGGGCGACCCTGCACAACCAGGACGTGGTCAAGGCCAAGGGCGTCATGATCGGCGACATTGTGGTGCTGCGCAAGGCCGGGGATGTCATTCCGGAAATCGTGGGACCGGTCATGGCCCTGCGTGAGCAGCAGGATCCGCCGGTGCGTGAATTCATCATGCCCACACACTGCCCGTCGTGCGGCACCGAACTGGCACCCGCCAAGGACGGCGACATCGACATCCGCTGCCCCAACACGCAATCGTGCCCCATCCAGCTGACCGAGCGGGTGGCACACCTGGCCGGCCGCGGCGGTTTCGACATTGAGGCGCTGGGCTATGAGGCAGCCATGGCGCTGACCACCGGGCCCGGCCCCGATCCGGCCGAACATGACGGGGAGATTGTCCCGGCCGGCCCCGGCCCCCTGGTGAGCGAAGCGCAAGTGTTCTCCATTGCGGAACTGGACCTGTCCGACGTCGTGGTTTGGCGCGAAATCCGGTCCAAGGGCGAAGGGACCGGCCGCTTCCAGCAGGTGCCGTACTTCTACACCAAGGCGACGGCCAAAAAGCCGTCGGTGCCGACCAAGACCACCGAGAAGCTGTACGAGGAGCTGGAAAAGGCCAAGTCGAAGCCGTTGTGGCGGGTGTTGGTGGCATTGTCCATCAGGCATGTCGGTCCCACGGCATCGCGCGCCATGGCCACCCGCTACGGCACCATGGCAGCCATCCGGGAAGCGCTGCTGGCCCCCGATGCCCGCGAAAAGCTGGCCGACGTGGACGGTGTCGGGGCCATCATTGCCGAGGCATTGATCGAATGGTTTGCCGTCGACTGGCACCAGGAGATCATCGAGGCTTGGGCTGCGGCGGGCGTGCTCATGGCCGATGCTGTGGACGAGTCGGCGCCGCGAACGCTCGAAGGGCTGACGATCGTGGTGACAGGCACGCTGCCCACCCTCAGCCGCGACGAGGCCAAGGAAGCCATCATTGTTCGCGGCGGCAAGGCGGCCGGGTCGGTCTCCAAGAACACCTCCTATGTGGTTGCCGGTGAAGCTGCCGGAACCAAACTGGACAAGGCCGAGGCGCTGGGGATTCCAGTGCTGGACGAAGACGCCTTCAAGGCATTGCTGGCCAACGGGCCGGCGGCCACCGATGCGGCGGCCACCGATGCGGCGGCCGCCGATCCGGAAAGCACCGGCGGGCCGGCACCAGACGCCGGGTAGCAGCAGATTATCCAACCAACAAGTAAAGGATCACCATGACCCCGCACGCCGTACCAGTTGATGAATTGCTCGAAGTGGCCCTGCGTGCCGCTGCTGCCGGTGCCGCAGTGCTTGCCGTCCGCGACCCGGACGGTTTTGGCGCCACCGAAAAGTCCTCCGACGCCGACTGGGTCACGGCCTTTGATCTGGCCGCCGAACGGGCCGTGCGCGCCGTCATCACCGAGGCCCGCCCGCATGATGTCATCACGGGGGAGGAGCTTGCACCCGCCCTGCCTGCGGAACCGTCCGGGTACAGGTGGAGCATCGACCCGCTCGACGGCACCATGAACTACATCCGCAACATCGCCTACTACGGCACCTCGGTGGCCGTGATGGGGCCCGACGGCGACTGGCTGGCCGGCGTCGTCAATGCACCTGCCCTGCGCAGGGTGTACTTCGGCTCCCGCGGCGGCGGCGCCTGGCTGGATGAAGTCAGGGCCGACGGCGTCCAGTCGGTGCGCCGGCTGAACGGCCCCACCGAGGCCCGCGGCGGGACGCTGCTTTCCACCGCTCTGACGTATGAGCCGGCCATCCGGCGCCGCCTCGTCTCGGAACTGGACGGGCGCATGGACAACTTCGGGGACTTCCGCCGGTTGGGTTCCGCCTCACTGGAACTGTGTGCGGTGGCCGAAGGCTCCGTTGACGCCTACCTGGAATACGGCTTGTTTGAGCACGACTTTGCGGCCGGCGGGCTGATCGCCGAGGAAGCCGGTGCCTGGGTGCACCGGCCCGTCTTGAGCCCCGCCGTCAACGGGCTGCCAACCCGCGAGGAAGTCCTTGCCGTCTGGACCGGCGCCAGTGTGCCGGGGCTCGAAGGCGGCTTCGCCCCGAAAGAGTAGGCTCCGCTGAGGCCCGTCCAGACCAAGGTAAGGTGACGAATATGGAAACCGAAGGTGTGGTCCTTTCGAGGGTTGTGGCCGATGTTGGCCGGTCTCTGGCGTTTTACCGCGACGGGCTGGGCATGTCCGGGGCGTCCGCCACGGACGGGATCGTGCACATCCAGCTGGTTGGTATGACCTTGTTCCTGGCTGAGGCTGACGTCTTTGCCCGCAACACCGGGCAGAACCAGGTTGTGTCCGGTCCCGGCCGCAGCGACGGGGTCATCAGCTGCGCCATTAGGACGACGGCGAGGGTTGACCAGCTGGTGGCGTCGGCTCGTGCGGCGGGGAGCCCGGACACCGGTACGCGCACGATTGAACATTCCAGCGGACGCCGGCAGTACATTGGCTCGGTCACTGACCCCGACGGCTACCTGTGGCAGCTGGTGTGCACCCTCGGCGGCACACCCCGGATCAAGGGCGCGGAACCTCCGGCAGGACATTTGTCCCGGTAAAGACCGTACCCACGGTCCTGCCGCCGGGAGTGCAGGATTCCTAAGCTCAAAGGAGATGGAAACACCATCGCCTTGAGCCAAAGGAAACAGCCATGTCAAAGACAAATGCAAATTCCCCAACAGCCCGGACGGACGCATCGGGCCCCTCCGGCCCGGCCGATTATCCGGGGCCGGCCACACGCCGCAGCGCGGCAGTAGCGGCGGGGGTGCTGGCCGCCGTCGTGCTTTGGCTTGTGGCCGTTCCGATCCTCGGACTTGACCTGGTGGTGGGCGCGGGAGCCCAGACCCAGCAGGTCACATTGGCGTCGGTCATTGCGGTGCCGCTGCTGGCCGGTGCTGCGGCGTGGGGCTTGCTGGCGATGCTGGAACGGCGCACCGAGAAGGCCTTGAAATTTTGGCGGATCATCGGCTGGACGTTCCTTGCGGTGTCCCTGCTGGGACCGCTGGGAATGGGCGCTGCGGCGGGAACACTCACGGTTTTGGCGCTGATGCACGTGTTCGTGGGAACCATCCTCATGCTGGGCCTGCCCTTACGGCGCCCGGGTGCTCCGGCGTATTCTGGGGGAAACCCCGACGAGGACCTGTCATGAACACGCACATCATGAACACGCACAGATTGCCAGTCGGCACCAGCAAACACTCCGGCGCCGAGTGCAATGAATTCACGCCTGTGCTGGTGTGGCTGGCCTCGCATCGCACCCCGCGGTGGCTGGGCCCGGTGTTTTTCGCGGCGGCGGCGGCGCTCATGCTGGCTGTCCTGTGGGCGGGAGCTGGCCACGCCAGCCCGGCCGGGGCCGGGGCGGGCGCTGCCAGCGTGGTCGTCACGGACCTGGCACTTGCGTTGGTGTGCGTGGGATCCGTGGCAGCGCTTGGCCGCCGCTGGGGCCCCGCCGCCGTCATCACGATTGCGGTGAACGGGGCCGTCCTGGTTGGTGCGTGGGCCGGTTCCTGGACCGCGGGGCTGTGCACTGCAGCCGCATGCCTGCTGGCCGGACTGATCACCTGGATGGCCCAATACCTGCTGGCCCTGGTCCGTGACCTCATGGCCA
Source organism: Specibacter sp. AOP5-B1-6 (assembly GCF_052376555.1). NCBI lineage: Bacteria > Bacillati > Actinomycetota > Actinomycetes > Micrococcales > Micrococcaceae > Specibacter > Specibacter sp. AOP5-B1-6. The sequence goes on along the minus strand of NZ_JBQSVT010000001.1, from coordinate 214,986 downwards.
CCCGCGAGCGGCTGGCCGAGACGGCGGTCGCGGACGAGCGCCGTCGTTTCTCCCGGGACATGCACGACCTCCTGGGCCACACCCTGTCGGTCATCGTGGTCAAGGGCGAGCTGATCAGGCGCCTGGCCCCGGTGGACGCCGAGGCGGCCGCCCGGCATGCCGGAGACGTGCAGGCCATTGGGCGGCAGGCGCTGGCCCAGGTGCGCGAGGCGGTGGCGGGATACCGCAGCCAGGGCCTCGCCGCGGAGCTGGAGAATGCGCAGGCAGCGCTGGATGCCGCCGACGTTAGCGTGAGCGTTTCCGATGGCACGGTGCCGCAGGACCTGGACGACGCCGGTGAAGCCGTCCTTGCGTGGGTGGTGCGGGAAGGCACAACCAATGTGCTCCGGCACGCCAAGGCCGGACGATGCCGGATCAGCTTGTTCCGCACCGGGGACAGCGTGCGGGTGGACGTGGTCGATGACGGGCTCGCCGGGAAAGCTGCCGGTACTTCGCGCAGTACCGTTTCGCGCAGTACCCGTGCTGCCAGTACCGGTTCTGCGGGTCCTGGTCCGGCGGCGGACGGCAGCGGCCTGCGCGGATTGCGGGAGCGGGTCGCAGGTGTGGGTGGAGACCTGGTGGCGGGAGCAACGGCGTCGGGCTTCAGGCTCAGCGCAACAATTCCCGTGGCAGCACACCCGGAGGCGGCACACCCGGAGGCAGAGCGATCCGTGCCTGGTCGGTCTGCGCCCGTCCGGACTGCACCAGTACGGACTGCGCCTGCTCGGACTGCACCAGTACGGACCCTGGGGGAGTGAACGCCGTGGCGGCAACGAGGGTCATGATTGCCGAGGACCAGCTCATGATGCGCTCGGCCCTCGCGGCGCTGCTGGGACTCGAATCGGATTTGGACGTTGTGGCCGAGGTGGGGCGCGGCGATGAAGTCGTTGCGGCCGCCGTTGCCTCGCGGGCGGACGTTGCCGTGCTCGACATTGAGATGCCCGGCGGCAGCGGCCTTGACGTCATCCCCGCGCTGCTGACGGCCATGCCCGGGATCGCCGTTTTGATGGTGACGACGTTTGGCCGGCCGGGCCATTTGCGCCGTGCCCTCGATGCAGGGGCCCGCGGATTCCTTGTCAAGGATGATCCCGTGGAGGAACTGGCCGCCGCCATCAGGCTCGTGCTGGCCGGGGAAACTGTCGTCAATCCGGTCCTTGCCGCCCAGTCGTTGCGTGCCGGCCCCAACCCCCTGACCGAGCGGGAACGGGACGCGCTTTCCGCCGGCGAGGGCGGCGCCACCATTGCCGACATCGCCAATTCCCTGCAGCTTTCAACAAGTACGGTGCGCAATTACCTCTCCAGTGCCATCGGCAAGACCGGCAGCCGCAACCGGACCGAGGCACTTACTCTCGCGAGGGACAAGGGCTGGTTGTAGTGCCGGCCATGGCTCAGGCCGATGACGCCAACCTGGCTGACATGGCCATGGGTTGTGCCGGGCTGCAGGCGTACTGTGGTGCCATGGACGTGAACAGCGGCAAATTCATGCCGCCTACTGGCGTGAAAATCAGCGGGTCGGGGACACTGCCCGCGGCCTTTGACGTGACGGGTCTGGCCGTATCCGCCATGGCCCGGGCCGCCGCGGCCGTCGCCCGGCTGGCCGTGCACCAGGGTGCCGCCCCGCCTAAAATCTCGATCGACAGGGACCTGGCGTCCCTGTGGTTTGGACTCTCGTTCAATCCCGTTGGCTGGGAGCTGCCGCCCGTCTGGGACGCCATTGCCGGGGATTACCCCTGCTCCGGCGGCTGGATCCGTCTGCATACCAACGCCCCACACCACCGTGCGGCGGCGCTCAAGGTGCTCGGGCTGGGAGCCGGTGCCGACCGCGAAACTGTTGCCTCCGCCGTCGACCATTGGAACGGGGAGGAGCTGGAATCCGCCATTGTCGCCGCGAATGGATGTGCGGCAGTCATGCGCTCGCAGGCCCAGTGGCTGGCGCATCCGCAGGGCCGTGCCGTGTCTGCGGAGCCGCTGGTTCAGTGGGGTTCCCGGCGCTTCGCGAACGACGGCGGTACCCTCCCGCGCTCCCGGCCCACCAATGCGCGGCGTCCGCTGGAGGGTGTGCGCGTGCTGGATTTGACCCGGGTCATTGCCGGTCCCGTCGCAACGCGTTTTCTGGCCATGTACGGGGCGGAGGTGCTGCGGATCGACCCGCCGGATTGGGAGGAGCCGGCATTGGAGCCGGAAATGACCGTTGGCAAGCACTGCGCGCGGCTGGATATAAAAACGCCGGAGGGTTTGGCCGCGCTGCAGGAATTGCTGGCCGGCGCGGACATTTTTATCCACGGCTACCGCCCCGATGCGCTGGACCGGTTGGGTTTGTCGGACTACTTTCTGGCCCAGGCCCATCCCACCCTTGTTGTCGTGGCGCTCGACGCCTACGGCTGGAGCGGGCCGTGGGCCAACCGGCGCGGCTTTGATTCGCTGGTGCAAATGAGCTGCGGGATCGCCCATGCCGGGATGGCTCATTTCGGTTCGGACCGGCCGCATCCGCTGCCGGTCCAGGCGCTGGATCACGCCACGGGGTACCTGTGTGCTGCCACCGCGATCGAGGCGTGGTGCGAACGCTTGCATGGAACTGTTCGGAATGCCCGGCTGTCCCTGGCCCGAACTGCCGTGGAGTTGCTGCGGACAGGGCCGTCCGATCTGGGCACGCTGCTTCCTGCGCTTGACCCTGCCATGCTGGTGCCCGAATCAACCCTTTGGGGACCGGGGCTGCGGCTGCCGCCGGCAGGTCAGATTTCCGGCCTTGTTGCTGAAACGAACGTGCAGGCGCAAGGATACGGCTCGGCTCCGCCGGTGTGGATTCCAAACAGCAGCTGATGCGGCGAGCCAGGCGATATCACCGCATCAGCTGCTGTTTCGATGCAGGGCGGCCCGGCCATCCGAGAACACTGAGAACGCCACCGGCGGATTTCTTCCCCCGCACCCGGGTGCGGAAGAATGGGAAGGCAAGTTCCGTCGTCGGACTTCAGTTGAAAACCTTCACCAGCCAAGGGAAACCCACGCACATGACAGTACTAGTTCGGCCCATCACCGCAGCCGATTACGACGCCGTCGCCCGCATCACGGCGGATGCCTACCTTGGTGCGGGGTACTTTGACAGCGTCGAATATCCATATATGCAAAAGATCATGCGCGTGGGAGAGCGGGCTGCGGCGGCGCCGGTCATCGTTGCCGAACGTGACGGGGCGGTGGTCGGCTCGGCCACCCTGGCGGTGCACGGCGATGTGTGGGCAGACATTGCCCTGCCGCACGAGTTGGAGTTCCGGCTGCTGGTGGTGGATCCGGCGGTGCAGCGCAGTGGAGCCGGAAAAACGATGGTGAACTGGATTCTGGACCGGGCGCGTGCCGACCACAGCATTCATGCCGTCAGCCTCACCACCGGTGATGACTGGCACGCGGCGCATGCCCTCTACCTGTCGCTGGGGTTCGTTCGGGTGCCCGAACGTGATTGGCCCATTCCGGAGAACGGCAAGATGCTGCGCGTGTACCGACTGGAGCTTTGACGCCGCGCTGAGCGCCTCGCCGGGGTCTGGGCAGCGCGCCGGGACTCCGGCAGCGCGCCGGAGCTCCGACCCCGGAAACGAGGCCGGACTATGATGGCCACATGTGTCCCACTCCACAGCAGGTCCCCGCGGGGCTGATGAGTCCACGGCGAAGCCGCTGGCGTGCGCGGAGGCGGTCCATCAACGCCATGGTGGACAATTTTGTGTTCGCCTTCAGTGGCCTTGCCGCACTGTGGCTGGCCTGGCTGGTGCTCTCGCAGGGGTTCGCCTGGGGCTGGTATCTGGCACCATTCTTCGTCCTGTTCTGGCTGGTTCTGGCCTACCTGGTGCTGCCGCGACTGCACAGCATCCTGACCGCCATTTACGTCCCCGACTATTTCATTGGCCGCGCCCGCACCAGCGATGGGCTGCTGGGGGACCCGATCAACCTTGCCGTCATGGGCAGCGAGGCCCAGCTCCACGAAGCCATGAGCCGTGCCGGCTGGATCAGGGCTGACGAAATCACGTTGGCTTCCAGTCGTCGCATCATCACCTCCACCGTTCTCAAACGCAGTTACGACGAGGCCCCCGTGAGCCCGCTGCTGCTGTTTGGCCACCAGCAGGACCTTGCGTACCAGCAGGAAGTGCAAGGCAATCCAGCGAAGCGGCACCATGTGCGGTTCTGGCGCTGCCCGGATGGCTGGCTGCTGCCTGGCGGACACAGGGCCGACTGGCTGGCCGCCGGCACCTTCGACCGGGCCGTCGGCTTTTCCCTGTTCACACTGCAAGTCACACACAAGATCGACGCCGACACCGACATCGAGCGCGACCACATCGTCTCGACGCTGGTGGAAAGCGGGGCGGAGATCCAGGTGCGGGTCATCGAAGACTTCGCCACCGGCTATCACTCCCGCAACGGTGGCGGCGACACCATCCAGACGGACGGTGACCTGCCGGTGGTCGACGTCCGGCCGGTCGCCGTCCCCGTGGACGGCAACGACTTGGGACTGGGGCTCGATGCGCGCCGGGAAATCCGGGCACGGCGGCGACCGGTGTCCACCGCCCTCGGAGTGCTGTTGATGGTGGTCCGGGTTGTGGTGGGGGCAGTGACAGTGGCGCTCATGCTGGGGGAGTGGCAGGAGGTCTCAAGGACCGCCGTTGCCGGCATGAGCGCCGAGGAAGCACAGATGCTGGACGTTTTCGTGCTCGTGGTTGTCATCCTTGCGGCACTCGGCATTGCCCTCTACCTGGTCCTGGCCGTCCTGGTCTTCAGGGGCAGCAATTGGGCCAGAATTGCTTCGATGGCCTACAGCGGGCTGTTGGTGGTGGTTTCCGCCGTTTCCATTCTTGGTGGGGAGCACATCACCCTCGGCACCAACCTGTTCGGTCTGCCCCTGGACATCCTGGTGCTGTTGGCCCTCTCCGCACGCAGCTCCCGGCTCTGGGCTCGGCGGCCCAGGGCGCGGAAGCGTGCAGGTTCGCGAAACCAGACAGGGACGCGGCAAGAGGCAGCAGCCGCACAAGCAGGCCAGCAGGCAGGGGCAGGCACGGACCCGGTCGCAGGTGCGGACACCAACTAGCGGACAAAACAGGCACCCATGCGGACGCATGGCCGGGACGGAGACAGGCATCTCACAGCACAGGGGAAATCATCCTGTGTGGGAGCGATAAGCTGGTGGGGATAACTTTTTCTTTTTTGTAGGGAGATCCATGGCTGCGATCAACCGTGACGACGTGGCGCACTTGGCGCAACTGGCTCACATCGAGATGAGCGACGACGAACTGGACCGCATGGCCAAGGAATTGGCTGTGATTGTGGATTCAGTGAAGAGCGTCAGCGAGGCTGCAGGGGACGAAGTTCCCGCCACCTCGCATCCCATTCCACTGACAAATGTCATGCGCGAAGACGTGGTTGGCCACGTACTGACCGTCGAGGAAGCCCTGTCCGGGGCGCCCGATTCTGCTGATGGACGCTTCAAGGTTCCAGCAATTCTGGAGGAGAGCTAATCCATGAGTGCACATGAACTGATTCGATCCAGCGCGTCCGCAATGGCTGCCAAGCTGGCGTCCGGGGAAATTACCTCCGTTGCGCTGGTCCAGGCCCACCTTGACCGCATTGCCGAGATCGACGGCGGCGACCGGGGCATTAACGCGTTCCTGCATGTCAACGCCGAGGAAGCGCTCGCAGTCGCTGCCGACGTCGACGCCCGCCGTGCTGCCGGCGAAGAACTGCACGAGCTGGCCGGTGTGCCGATCGCCGTCAAGGACCTCATCGTCACGAAGGGCCAGCCCACCACGGCAGCCTCCAAGATCCTCGAGGGCTGGATGAGCCCCTACGACGCAACCGTCATCAAGAAGATCCGTGCAGCCCGCATGCCGATGCTGGGCAAGACGAACCTTGACGAGTTTGCCATGGGATCCTCCACCGAGCACTCCGCCTACGGCCCCACCCGCAACCCCTGGGATCTTGACCGGATCCCCGGCGGTTCAGGCGGCGGCTCGGCTGCCGCCGTCGCCTCCTTCGAAGCGCCGCTGGCCCTGGGCACCGACACTGGTGGTTCCATCCGCCAGCCCGGTTCCGTCACGGGCACCGTTGGCGTCAAGCCCACCTATGGTGCCGTGTCCCGCTACGGCGCCATCGCCATGGCATCCTCGCTGGATCAGATTGGCCCGGTCTCACGCACGGTCCTTGACTCCGCACTGCTCCAGGAAGTCATCGGCGGCCACGACCCCCAGGACTCCACCTCCCTGACGGACCCTTCGCCCGGCCTGGTTGCCGCTGCCCGCACGGGCAACGTCAAGGGCATGAAGATCGGCGTCATCAAGGAATTGCACGGCGAGGGATTCCAGGCCGGCGTTGAAAACCGTTTCAACGAATCCTTGGAACTGTTGCGCGAAGCAGGGGCTGAGATCGTTGAGGTCTCCTGCCCCAACTTTGGCTACGCCCTGGGTGCCTACTACTTGATCATGCCCAGCGAGGCTTCCTCCAACCTTGCCAAGTTCGACGGCGTCAGGTTTGGTTTGCGCACTTTGCCCACCGACGGCCCGCTCACCATTGAGCGCGTCATGGCTGCCACCCGCTCGGCCGGCTTTGGCCCCGAGGTCAAGCGCCGCATCATCCTGGGCACCTACGCCCTGAGCGCCGGCTACTACGACGCTTATTACGGCTCCGCCCAGAAGGTGCGCACCCTGGTGCAGCGCGACTTCGAGGCAGCATTTGCCCAGGTCGACGTGCTGATTTCCCCAACAACGCCCACCACTGCGTTCAAGCTGGGCGAGAAGCTGGATGATCCGCTGTCGATGTACCTGCAGGACGTTGCGACGATCCCGGCAAACCTGGCCGGCATCCCCGGCCTGACACTGCCTGGCGGCCTCGCTGATGAAGACGGCCTGCCCGTTGGCATTCAGCTGTTGGCCCCGGCGCGCGAGGACGCCCGCGTCTACCGAGTGGGTGCCGTGCTGGAGAGCCTGCTGGAGGCCAAGTGGGGCGGCCCCATGCTGAATCAGGCCCCGGAACTCGCCAACACAGCAATCGCAGCCAAGGAGGCCAACTAATGAGCGTTGACACCATTCTCAGCTTCGACGAAGCCATGGAAAAGTACGATCCGGTGCTCGGCTTCGAGGTCCATGTTGAGCTGAACACCAAGACCAAGATGTTCTCCTCGGCCCCGAACATCTTTGGCGACGAGCCCAACTCCAACGTCAATGAGGTGTGCCTGGGCCTGCCCGGCGTGCTGCCGGTCGTGAACAAGAAGGCCGTGGAGTCCTCGATCCTGATCGGCCTGGCGCTGAACTGCAAGATCGCCGAGCACTGCACCTTTGCCCGGAAGCAGTACTTCTACCCGGACACACCCAAGAACTTCCAGACGTCCCAGTACGAAGACCCCATCTGCTACGACGGCTGGATCGACATTGAGCTCGAAGACGGCACGGTTTTCCATGTGGAGATCGAGCGCGCCCACATGGAGGAAGACGCCGGAAAGCTGACCCACATGGGTGGCGCCACCGGCCGCATCCAGGGCGCCGACTTCTCCCTTGTGGACTACAACCGCTCGGGTGTTCCGTTGGTTGAAATTGTCACCAAGCCGATCGAAAATGTCGGCTCCCGTGCCCCCGAACTGGCCAAGGCCTATGTTGCGGCCATCCGCGAAATCGTGAAGAACCTTGGCGTGTCCGACGCCAAGATGGAACGCGGCAACGTCCGTTGCGACGCCAACGTTTCCCTGCGCCCCTACGGCCAGGAAAAGTTCGGCACGCGCACCGAGACCAAGAACGTGAACTCGCTGCGCGCCGTCGAAAATGCCGTGAAGTTTGAAATCCAGCGCCACGCAGCCGTTTTGGATTCTGGCGTGTTGATCACGCAGGAAACCCGTCACTGGCACGAGGACACGAAGTCAACGACGTCGGGCCGGCCCAAGTCCGACGCCGACGACTACAGGTACTTCCCGGAACCCGACCTTGTCCCCATCGTCACCTCCGCCGAGTGGGTTGAGGAACTGCGCACCCGGCTGCCCGAGCCGCCGGCCGAGCGCCGCAAGCGCCTGCAGGCCGACTGGGGTTATTCGGACCTGGAATTCCGTGACGTTGTCAACGCCGGCCTCATGGATGAAATCGAGGAAACCGTCACGGCCGGTGCTTCCGCTTCCGCCGCCCGCAAGTGGTGGATGGGCGAGATCGCACGCCGCGCCAAGCTGGCCGACGTCGACCCCGCCGCGCTGGGCGTCAGCCCCGCCGTCGTGGTGGAGATTGAAAAGCTCATCGCCTCCGGCGCCATCAATGACAAGCTGGCCCGCAAGGTGCTCGACGGCGTCCTCGAGGGCGAGGGGACGCCCGCCGAGGTTGTGGCCAAGCGCGGCCTTGCCGTGGTGTCCGACGACGGCGCCCTCCAGACCGCGATCGACGAGGCATTGGCGGCCCAGCCCGACGTTGCCGAGAAGATCCGCGGCGGCAAGGTGCAGGCCGTGGGTGCCATTGTTGGCGGCGTCATGAAGGTCACCCGCGGACAGGCCGACGCCGGCCGCGTGCGCGAACTGATCCTCAAGACCCTCGGCGTCGAAGGCTAGCGCTCCGCTGCCAGGAGCCCGGCAGCCGCCCACTCCGAACGCCAAGAGCCGTGTTCCCCGTCCGGGACACGGCTCTTGGCGTCTCCGACGGACGGTCACAATGCGCACGGCAGTCCAAGAGTGTCTGCCCGCGGGTGTAATCTGTGAGTTGGTCCTGCTCGGGATCTTTTATTGACTTGAGGGGGCCAATCAATGAGTGGACCACAGCCATGGCCGGGACCGGACGAAAACATTCCCGGCCCACCGCCGCCGCCGTCTGAGGCGTCTGAGGCGTCTGGGCGGTCGACGCCGCCGGCACCAGCGACCAGCGCGCCGGCAACTCCCATGCCCAGCGCGCCACTGCCGACGCCACCACCACCAGCTGCGGCACCATCAGCCGCGCTGGCGGAGAACCCAAAATCCGCCGGCCGCCGCAAAGTCGTGGCCTGGTCAGTGGCCGGCACCGTCTTGGTGTGCGCGCTGCTGGCGGGCGGCTTGATCGTCGCCAATTCCATGATGGGCAACGTGCTGTGGGGTGGCTCATCCGAAGCCGGCAGCCACGAGCTTCAGTCTGGCAAGGAACCCGTCGCAGGCAATCCGGTTCCCGAAACCGGCACTGCCGGTCCAACCCCGTCATCAGCGAAAAACCCGGCCACACGCCCGCCTCGGACAGACCGGACAACCGAGCCGGCCGAGCCAACCACGTCGGCCACGCCCTCGGCGTCTGCCAAATCAACGCCAACCTTCGGGGTGCCGGCCAACGACGCAAATCCCAATAACTATTCCAACGCCGACAAGGCTTATTGCAAATGGTCCGGGACAGTGCGCTATGTGGCAGCATCCGAGCAGTTCAGGGCAGCCATTTGCGACATCAACGGCCAGGCCACGTATCTGGGCATGGACAAGAAGACCGGCCTGACAACAAGGTTGCCGGCTGTCATCAGCGGCAACTCGGTTCAGGCCGCCAAGGACAATTTCACCTATTCGCTGGACGCCGATTCCTTCCGCGTCAGTGAAGGCGGCACCGTGATTGCCGAACAGAAAATGCTTTCATGGTGGACCCCCGACGCCCCGGAGCTGAAGCTGCCGGGGGACTTGGGCCTGTCCAAACCCATTTCCTTCCCATCCTGCGACGGCACGGGCGTGCTCGTGCTGCAGACCTTCTTTGATCCGCCCAACAACATCGCCGACATCCAGGCGGCGCTGGACAAGTATCCCGACGCGGAATACCTGCGCACGGACCTTTCCTGCGACAACTTCCGCAACCCGTCAACTGACAACAGCTTCGGCAACTCCATTTATGCCGTGTACCGCACCATGAAGGCGGACGAGGCTGCCATGTGCAAAGCCATGAAGGAACTCAACTCCGGCGGGGACTGGTTGGAAAACAACGTCGACCCAACGGCCAAGATCGAGTGCCCCAAGCCTTGACGTTGGCCCGGCTGCTCCGAATGGGCCCGGCGGCCCCGGCAGCCGGAACGGTCCGCTTGGTGTCGGAGTCCTCCGGGAGGCTGCGAAAGTGAGTGAAAAACTTCAGCTGCGGTGGCTGCTGGATCCTGCGCTGGTTGGACCGCAAATGCGGCAGCAACTTCTTGGCTGCTGGCAGGAAGTGGCCAACGCAGGGGGTGCCGTGGGATTCCCCTTCACACCAGTGTCTGAGGAGCAGGTCGAGTCCGCAATCGACGCCATGGTTGACTCATTGGGCCAGGGAGTCAACCGGATACTGCTGGCCGTTGTGAATGCTGAACTCGCCGGCTGGCTTTACCTCGCCGGCAATTCCAGTGAGCTCACGGCTCATTGGGCGCGGGTGTCCCGCGTCCAGACGGCACTGGAGTACCGCAACAGCGGGGTGGGCCGCGCCCTCATGAATGAGGTGGCCCGGGCTGCTGCTGACGATCTCAGCCTCGAACAGCTGCACCTTGAGCTGCGTTCGGGCATGGGCCTGACCGGCTTCTACCAGTCATGTGGCTGGCAGGAAATCGGGCGCCGGCCCGGAGCCCTCCGATTCGCCGGCGGCGATCGGGACGAAGTGCTGATGATGTTGACGCTGCCACACCAGCGCAAGCAGCAGGTGGACTTCGCCGACGGTCACAAGGCAAATCGCGACAGGCCTGGCGACAGGTAAACCGGCAGACCTAAAACGGTCCCGCAGCGCTCTGCCCCGGCCACGATTCGTCGTGCTCTGGGCCTGACTGCCCAGGAGCGCCCCGGTCTTCGTGATGGTGACAGTCGGCCCTGTCGACGGTGACCAGAAGCCGCATCCAGTGACACCACCAAGCGAATCCACAGCCACAGCACCCTGGTGACCGCGAATCGTCGTGCCCGTAGGCGTGACGCGCGGTGATCGTTTATGACGCGTTGAAAAGAATATTACCCAGCTTCTTGCATATGTGATCCAACGCACTTATCGTTGTTAATCGGTTAACCAATTCCCGCCGAAACCACCAAAACGGTGCTCGAGCTCGGGAATGCGCCGTCCAATGACGATCAGGAGTAGCTATGAGCCAGATGCAGCAGGAGTCGGCGGAGGAACTTGCCGCCTCCGTTGAACTTCCCGGGGCCGCCCCTGAACCCAAGGGCAAGCAGGGAAAGACGCCGGCCAGGGGCCGGCAGCCGCACGACGGCGTTCCGCTGCGCAAGGTACCGTGGCGGACCCGGTTGCGCAGGGACCGGCAGATGCTCCTGATGATGATTCCGGGTGTCGCATTCCTGGCCTTGTTCTTTTACATTCCGATCCTTGGCAACGTCATTGCCTTTCAGGACTACCAGCCGTTCCTGGGCGTCTCAGGCAGCGACTGGGTGGGTCTGCAAAACTTTGTCGATCTGTACTTCAACCCCGACTTTTGGGTGGCACTGCGCAACACGATCGTCCTGGCCGTCTGGCAGCTGGTGTTGTTCTTCCCCGTTCCGCTGGGGCTGGCCTTGATTGTGGACTCGTTGATCAGCAACAATCTTCGCCGCTGGTTCCAGTCGCTGGTGTACCTGCCGCACTTCCTGTCCTGGGTCTTGGTCATCGCCTTGTTCCAGCAAGTTCTCGGAGGCGCCGGACTGGTCAACAACACCTTGCGGGACCTGGGCCTGGACACCGTGCCTTTCATGACGAACCCGGACACCTTTCCGCTGCTCGCCACCGTCCAGCTTGTCTGGAAGGACGCCGGCTGGGCCATGATCATCTTTCTGGCATCGCTGGCCAGCATCGACGGGTCGCTGTACGAGGCTGCCGCCGCAGACGGGGCAGGCCGTTGGCGCCGCATGTGGCACATCACTCTGCCAGGGCTGCGCTCCATCATTGTCCTGCTGCTGATCCTGCGCATCGGCGACATTCTCAGTGTCGGCTTTGAGCAATTCCTGCTCCAACACGACGCCGTTGGTGCCGGGGCGTCCGAGGTTTTGGACACCTTCACCTACTTTGCCGGGGTTGTCGGTGGTGGTTGGAGCATTGGTGCCGCCGCCGGCCTCGCCAAAGGTGTGGTGGGTGCCCTGCTGATCTACGCGGCCAACAAGGTGGCTCACCGCTTGGGTGAACCCGGCATCTTCCAGAAGAAGGCGGGCTCATGAGCACCCAGACGAGGACGACACCACAGAAGGAGACAAGCATGACTGCAACACTGCCCGGTCGGCGCGCCACCAAAAGCATCAACAAGCAGCTGACCTTCAACCCGGGACGTCCTGCCTGGAAGGAACCGGCGTCGCCGATCTACAACGCCATCAAGGGCGTGGTCATCGGCGGCATCAGCCTCTCGATCGTCATTCCGCTGCTCCTGGTGGTCTCCACCTCATTGGCCGATGACAAGCAGCTGATAGCCGCCGGCGGGTTCGTGCTGTGGCCAACCCACCCCACCTTCGCTGCCTATGAGGCCATCTTCAGCGGCGAGTTCATGTTCCGGGCGCTCGGTGTCAGCGCTTTCATCACAGCCGTGGGCACCTTCCTGGCGTTGTTCATCACCATCACCATGGCGTACGCCACCAGCCGGCCGGTGCTGTTTGGCCGCCCCGTGCTGCTGCTGGTCTTGTTCACCCTGCTGTTCGCGCCCGGCCTGATCCCCATGTTCCTGATGGTCAAGCAACTGGGCCTGCTGAACACCGTCTGGTCGTTGATCCTGCCGGGCACCTTTGCCGCCTTCAACTTTGTGGTGATGCGCTCATTCTTCATGAACATTCCTGCTGAACTGATTGAGGCTGCCCGGATCGACGGGGCCAGCGACTTCATGATCCTGCGCAAGGTGGTTCTTCCTCTGTCCAAGGCCGTCATTGCCGTGGTGGGCCTGTTCTATGCCGTGGGATTCTGGAACGCGTTCTTCAACGCCATGCTCTACATCAACGATCAAACCCTGTATCCGGTCCAGCTCATTTTGCGCAATTACGTTGTCCAAGGCGGATCCATGGCCGACGCCATCGGGGTGACGTCCACACCGCCGCCGCAGTCAATGCAGATGGCCGTTGTGGTGGTGGCACTGCTGCCCATCCTGATCGTTTACCCGTTCCTGCAAAAACACTTCACGAAGGGTGTCATTACCGGGGCCATCAAAGGCTAGTTGGATCAAATGATTTACTCCACAAATTTTGCACCGCAAAGAAAGAGAAAGAGGAATAGCATGAAGCGTTCTATCGATACTGCCGGGGTTTCACGACGTAATTTCCTAGGGCTTGCCGGCATTTCAGTCGCCGCCGTGGCTTTGAGCGGAACCCTTTCCGCCTGTGGTGGCGGTGCTGGCGCGAACGACGGCGGTGCACAGGCGTCCAAATCGGTCACCTTGCCCACATACAAGGAATTTACCGACGTTGTTGCCGACCTTCCCGGAAACGCCGAGGGTCTGGAGGCTGGCTTCCTCAACATGCCCAAACCGGTGGCCTCCACCCAAGGTAAACCCCTAACCGGACCGGTCAGTGTGCTCTCCGAAACGTTTGAGCTAATGGCTCCTGCCATGCCTGACAATCCCTTCTGGCAGCGGTTGAACTCAGCACTAGGTGGCGAGTTCAACATGCAGATCGTTGAGGATACAGGCGATGGTTACCCGGCCAAGTTCGCCACCATCCTGGCCGGTGACACGCTTCCGGACTTGATGTGGATTCCGCCAAACCAGGGCCTGCCCAACGTTGGTCCCATGCTTGAGGCAAAGTTTCAAGACCTGACCCCGTACCTCGCTGGTGACGCCGTGCTTGAGTACCCCAACCTTGCCGCACTTAAACCCGATTCCTGGCGCACCGCCGTCGTCAATGGCAAGATCTGGGGTGCACCCATCCCCAGCACCCCCTTTGGCCAGGTCATGCTCGGGAGCAAGAAAATCTGGGCCAAGGTGGGCGGGCTGAACGCCAAGGATGCCGATGAGTTCTTCGACAAGGTCACGGAGCTCAGCAACCCCGCCAAACAGCAATATGCGCTGGAGCCTGCATACGCCAACGTCCTGAACATCGTCAACCAGTGTCTCGGCGCGCCGAACGGCTGGGCCGTCAATGCGGACCGGAGCTTGACGCACCAGTACGAAACCGACGCATACGTGGCCGGACTGGAATTTGTCGCCAAGCTTTTTGCCGCCGGCGCGTTCTACCCGGACGTCAATATGACCAGCACCAAGACCCGGATTGTCAACGGCTCCCTGGGTGCCATGGTGGTTTCCGGGCCCCGAGACGTGGGCACCTTCCGTGCCCTGGACCCCAACGCGGACATGGAAATTCTTGTTCCCTTCAGCTTTGACGGGACCATCAAGCCCACCTACAACATGGGCTACGGCACCGTGGGCTACACGGCCTTCAAGAAGGCCGACGAGAAGCGCATCAAGGAACAACTCGCTCTGGTCAACTGGCTCTCAGCGCCGTTCGGCACCGAGGAGTACCTGCTCAAGAACTATGGTGTCGAGGGCAAGGACTTTGACCTCGATGCTGACGGCAACCCGATCCTGAACGCGGACGGATTGAAGAATCTGCCCGGCGTGGTCAGCGCCCTGAACATCATGACGGCGCCGGAGCGGGTGAACTTCAACCCGGGCTATCCGCAGGTAACGAACTATGTGTACGAGACCGAGAAAAAGCTGCTGGAATTTGCCTGGCGCAATCCCACCAACGGCTCCTACTCCGACACCAACGCCAAAGTGGGTCCGAAGATCGCCAAGCCCATGACTGACAAGGTGGTGGACATCATTACCGGTCGTGCCAAGGTCTCGGATTTCGCCGACGCTCTCAAGCGCTGGAAGTCCGAAGGTGGCGACAAAATTCGCGAGGAATACCAGGCCGACTTGAACCCCGACGCGCCGGTGTTCAAGCTCCAGAAGGCTGCCAAATAGTCGGCAGCCGTGCCCGTGGTTGCCGACACGCCGTCGTAACGTGCCGGCAACCACTGCCTTCTGCCGCAACGGTGGCAATAAGTTAGAAGCAACAACAAAAAAGTCGGCAGCAGATGTCACCAGACCAGGAGCGCAGCAGCATGATTCGGCCCACCATAAAGACCGTGGCAGCTGAGGCGGGAGTTTCCACGGCAACTGTTTCCTATGTCCTGGCCGGACGCACCAGGGGCAACGGTTCCGGAATTTCGCCCGCGACCGCCGAACGCGTCCACGCCGCAGCCACGAAGGTCGGCTACCGGCCCAATCAAGCGGCCAGGACCATTCGCACCGGCAAATCGAACTTGATGATGCTGTCGCTGACAATGCTTTCGGACCCGTGGTCGCTGTCGGTCAGCAAAGCCGTGGGGGCCGCCGTTGCCACGGCCGGGATCACCCCCATGATCCTCGCCGACACCGATTGGCGCACGGCGATCAAGCGCCAGGGCGCCGACGTCATCTTCATCGACGCCGCGGATCAGGACGGGGATGCTGAACTGCTGGCTGAACTGGCCCGCAACAACAACCTCGTGGTGTTCAGCGAAACACTTGAACCCAACGGTTTTGATGTGATCCGCTCCGTGGCCGGCACCACCATGGCTGCCGCCATGGACCATTTGACCGCCACGCACTCACGGGTGGCCTGCCTGACATCCCGAGGCAGCCTGCGGTCCCCGAACCCGGTCAGGTACGGTGCGTACCTGAACGGGCTCAGGCGGGCGGGCCTTGAATTTCGGGACAGCTATGTGGCCACGTTTGACGGCGATGAAGTGAACGCCTATCAAGCCGCGGTCAACCTGCTGCAGCAGCCCGACCCGCCCTCGGCCATCTTTGCCACCTCCGACTTCGTGGCCATAGCCGCGGTCAACGCCGCACAGCGGTTGCGGATGACAGTTCCCGACGACGTGGCAGTGATGGGTGTGGGCAACACGCTCCAGGGGGAGTCGATGATGCCCTCATTGAGCAGCATCGGACCCGTGGACTTCTTTAACCGCCTGGCCGGCTTCCTGGTTGATCGGGCAAGGGATGACTCCCTGCCGCACCGGGTGCTGGAGTTTCCCTGGCAGCTTTTCGTGCGCGATTCCGCGCCGGCAGCACCTAACCATTTTTCCGATTCAACAACCCACAGAAAAGAAGCATTGTGACAGATTTGAGAGAGGCAATCCCGGAATACCCCGGGGCGGTCAAGGACGCAAGAGTTGGACTGGTTGGCTTTGGCCTGCGGGCCTCGTTGTGGCGGCATGTGCACAAACCCGGGCAAGGCTCCGAGGTGGTCATGGTGTGCGATACCTCCGAGCGTGGCCGGGCCGATGCGGCAGCGAAAATTCCGACGGCGGTTGTCACCTCCAGCCTCGATGAACTGTTGGGCGCGGGCCTGGATGCCGTTTTGGTGCTGACCCCGGACAACAGGCATGCAGAGATTGCCGTGCAGACACTGCGGGCAGGAATTCCAACGTTTTGTGAGAAACCCCTGGATGTGACGGTGGAGGCGGCCGATGCGATTCTGGCGGCCGCCTTTGAAACGGGGACGCGGCTTTATGTTGGCCACAACATGCGCCACATGCCGGTGGTGGTGCAGATGCGCGAGATTATCGAGTCGGGGCGGATTGGCGAGGTCAAGGCTGTTTGGTGCCGGCATTTTGTGGGCAATGGCGGCGACTATTACTTCAAGGACTGGCATGCAGAGCGGGCCAACACCACGAGCCTGCTGCTGCAAAAGGGCGCCCACGACATCGACGTGATCCACTGGTTGGCAGGCGGGTACACCACAAGGGTCTCGGCCATCGGCGACCTGGCAGTTTATGGTGACGTTGCCAGCCGCCGCGACAATTCGGACCGCCGCATGGGGGACTGGTTTTCCCTGGACAATTGGCCGCCTGCGGAGCAGACGGACCTCAACCCGGTCATTGACGTTGAGGACATTTCAATGATGCAGATGGTGCTGGACAACGGAGCCCTGGCTTCCTACCAGCAATGCCATTTCACCCCCGACTACTGGCGCAATTACACCGTCATCGGCACCAAGGGACGGCTGGAGAATTTTGGTGACAATCCGGGAGATTCCATCAAGGTGTGGACCAGCCGCTCCCAGAACGGGTTTGTGAAACCGGATGAGGACATTGAAATTCGCGACGGCGAGGGCGGCCACGGCGGCGCCGATCCGCTGCTGATTGCTGAGTTCCTGCGCTTCGCCCGTGACGGTGGCGCCACGGACACCTCCCCGATTGCGGCGCGGGAGGCCGTGGCCGCAGGAGTTGTGGCCGCGCAGTCGCTGCGCACGGGCGGCGGGGCGCTGGACATTCCAGCGCTGCCCCCGGAATGGGTGGAATACTTCAACGCCGGCCAGCCAACCCGCTGACGCAACGCTCCTGCAGCTCCGGGGCACTTTTCCCCAACGCTCGCTCGACAAAGCGAGCGAGCGTTGGCAAAGAGTGCCCCACTAATGAGCGAGCGTCTAGGGCCGGGCGGCGTTTACTCTCCGGTCAGCTCCGTCATGACATCTTGGAGGGCCTGTGCCACGAGCATGACCGATGCACGTTTCAGGTTCTCCGGACGGGCCAGCAAATCGATCCGGCGCCGCGTGCTGATGCCGGTTAGAGGCCGCAACACCACGCCGGGATTCAGCGCCGCCCCGTGGTTTAGCGCCGGGCTTGAGGTGTAGCGCGGCAGCAGGCCGATGACCTCGCCGGTGGAGACAAGGGCCGCCGCAGCGGAGTAATCGTTGATGCGGTGCACCACCTCCACGGGGCGGCTGGCCACGGCGCCAATGGCCGTCAACACGTCGGCGGGGGAGTAGCCGCTGCGGCTTGCCACCCACGGATGGGCCACCACATCCTCCGGCGATAATTCGGCCAGGGCTGCCAGCGGATGGTCGGCGGCCACGGCGATGTCCAGCGGCTCGTGGGCCAGCGGGATGACGCGTACCCGGGTGTCCGGCCAGGCCGGGCTGTGGTCCATGCGGTGCGCCAGCACAAGATCGTACCGGGCTGTCAGGGCCGGGAAATCGTGCTGGGCCACGTCCTCGTCCGAGAACCTGACCCGCGGCACTGCCAACGCGGCCGCTGCACCGTCTTCGGGGGCGGACCCAGCCGCCGCGGCACACCGCACGCCGGCGTCGGCACGCAGGAGAGCCAGCCGACGCACCAGCGGGGCAAACAAGGCCTGCCCGGCGCTGTGGAAGCCGCTGATCGTGACGGTCCCGCCGACGTCGTGCTGGTAGGCGCCGATGGCTGCCTTCGCCGCGGCCATGGCATTGATGACCTCGGCGCCGGCGTCGGCCAGCACCTTCCCGGCCTCCGTCAGGACCAGGTTCCGGCCATCCTTGCGCGTCAACGGCGTGTCCACCTGGCGCTGCAGCAGCGAGATTTGCTGGGAGACGGCCGACGGGGTGACGGAGAGCGTGTCCGCGACAGCCTTGACACTGCCGAGCTCGCCGAGCTCGCGCAGCATCTGAAGTTGATGAAGTTCCACGCAGCCAGCCTACCATTTAGTATTTGCTAAATTGATGATGGAGTAAATGTCGATTGTGCTAAACGGTTTGGGCGGCTGTAATGGACAAAGCACACCACAACGATGAGGAACGCTGCCCATGGGAACCATGAAAGCACTGTACAAATCCGGTCCGCACGCGGGGTTCGAACTCGTCGACCGCCCCGAACCCGCAACGGGTGCGCGGGACGTGAAAATCAAGGTACACACCACCGGCCTGTGTGGCACCGACCTGCACATCCAGGCCTGGGACGCGTGGGCTGCCGAAACCATCAACGCCCCGCTCATCGCCGGGCACGAATTTTACGGCGAGGTGGTGGAGGTCGGTGCCGACGCCCACGACGTCAAGGTGGGCGACAAGGTCTCCGGCGAGGGACACATCGTCTGCGGCATGTGCCGCAACTGCCGCGCGGGACGTCGCCACATGTGCATCAACACCATCTCCGTGGGCGTCCAGCGCGACGGCGCGTTTGCCGAATACGTCGTCATCCCGGAGTCCAACGTCTGGGTGCACAAGGACCCGTCCATCACCCCGGAACTCGGCGCCATCTTTGACCCGCTGGGCAACGCCGTCCACACGGCACTGAGCTTCGGGCTGGTGGGGGAGGACGTGCTGGTCACCGGCGCCGGGCCCATCGGCCTGATGGCTGTGGCCGTCGCCCGCCATGCCGGTGCCCGCAAGATCGCCATCACCGACGTTTCCGAACCGCGCCTGGCCATGGCCGCCGCGATGGGCGCCGACCTCGCCGTCAACGTCGCCACCACCCGCCTGCGCGACGCGCAACTGCAATTGGGCCTGTGCGAGGGCTTCGACATCGGCCTGGAAATGTCCGGCCACCCCACCGCCCTGCCGGAAATGATCGACAACATGAACCACGGCGGCCGCATCGCCATGCTCGGGCTGCCCAGCGAAGGCATCGACATCAACTGGGGCAAGGTCGTCACCCACATGCTCACGCTCAAGGGCATCTACGGCCGCGAAATGTTTGAAACCTGGTACGCCATGTCCGCCATGCTCTCCTCCAACCCGGTCCTGCGCGCCGCCGTCGCCTCCGTGGTCACCGACACCCTGCCCGCCACGGAATGGGAGCAGGCCTTCGAACTCGCCCGCTCCGGCCGGGGCGGCAAAGTGGTCCTTGACTGGAGTGTTTTCGCTTAGCCAGCCACTTGCTTCCCAAGTACCTGCTTTCCCCAGCACGACGGCGGCACCCGGGTGCCGCCGTCGACCATCCCCACGCTTCACCCACCCAAGCCCCGCTTCAGCAAAGGAACCACCCGTGTACACCACCTTGAAGGACCAGCTCACCGCCGAACTCGCCGACATCCGCGCCGACGGCCTGTTCAAGACCGAACGGCGGATCACCTCCGCCCAGTCCAGCCACGTGAGCGCCGGACCGCTGGACGGCGCCACCGCCCCCGTGCTGAACTTCTGCGCCAACAACTACCTGGGCCTCGCCGACCACCCGGACATCATCGGCTCCGCGAAGACCGCCATGGATGAGCGCGGCTTCGGCATGGCCAGCGTCCGCTTCATCTGCGGCACCCAGGACCTGCACCTGGAACTGGAAGCGGCCGTGTCGACCTTCCTTGGCACGGAGGACACCATCTTGTTCTCGTCCTGCTTTGACGCCAACGGAGGGGTGTTTGAATCGCTGTTCGGCGCGGACGACGCCATCATCTCCGACTCGCTGAACCACGCCTCCATCATCGACGGCATCCGCCTGTCCAAGGCCGCGCGCTTCCGCTACGCCAACCAGGACATGGCGGATTTGGAAACCCAGCTGCAGGCCGCCGCCGCTCTGCGCGACGGAGCGGGCGCCCGGCGGACCATCATTGTCACCGACGGCGTGTTCTCCATGGACGGCTTCCTTGCCCCGCTCGAGGCCATCTGCGATTTGGCGGACAAGTACGGCGCCCTGGTCATGGTGGATGATTCCCACGCCGTCGGCTTTATGGGTGCCACCGGTGCCGGAACACCGGAGCACGCCGGCGTCTCGGCACGGGTTGATATTTACACGGGCACGTTCGGGAAGGCACTGGGCGGCGCATCGGGCGGCTACGTGTCCGGGCGCGGTGAAATCGTGGCGATGCTGCGCCAGAAAGCCCGCCCGTACCTGTTCTCCAACTCGCTGGCCCCCGCCATCGTGGCCGCCACGCTCAAGGCACTCGAGCTCGTTGCGGGTTCGGCCGAACTGCGCACCCGCCTGTTTGAGAATGCCGCCTTGTTCCGCCGCCGCATGGGTGAGGAGGGCTTTGAACTGCTCCCCGGCGAGCACGCCATTGTCCCGGTCATGTTCGGCGACGCCGTCGAAGCTGCCCGGGTGGCCGATTCCATGCTGGCCCACGGCGTGTTCGTCACG
This sequence comes from Specibacter sp. AOP5-B1-6, assembly GCF_052376555.1. Taxonomy (NCBI): domain Bacteria; kingdom Bacillati; phylum Actinomycetota; class Actinomycetes; order Micrococcales; family Micrococcaceae; genus Specibacter; species Specibacter sp. AOP5-B1-6. The sequence continues at coordinate 194,254 of NZ_JBQSVT010000001.1, read as the reverse complement.
GCATTCAGCTTCCCCGTCGTCCCGCGCGGCGCCGCCCGCATCCGGGTCCAGCTCTCCGCCGCCCACAGCACGGACGACGTCGAGGCGTGCGTCCGCGCGTTCGTGGCAGCACGCGCCGCATAGGCATTGGAAGGGATGTTGGCCCAAGCTTCTCGCGAGCAGTAAGATTTTGCCGCTCGTTCCTCCCGAGCAAAATCCATCCTCGCTCCGAGGCCTGGGTCAACGTCCCTCGTCAGCCAGCGCGTGGCAGGATGAATGCATGACTTTTTCCTGGGACATCCGAGCGCGCGTGCAATTCGAGGGCGATGCCCACGTCCAGGAGGACAGCTGCGGCTTCAACGGGCCCAACGCCTGGATCATCGACGGGGCCACGCCTTTGCTGGAACCCCTGGGCCTGCCCGCCGCCTCCGACCCGCAGTGGCTGGCCCAGCAGCTCAACATGTTCCTGGCCCAAGCCCCCGCCGATCCGGGACGCGACGGGGTCGGGGCAGTGCTGGCCGGGGCGCTGGCCGCCGTCGACGCCGCCGCCGTGCCCCTGGCGGGTGCCGAACGCGTCAGGTTCCCCAGCGCCGCCATCTCCGTGGCACAGCTCAATGCCGAGGGTGTGGAAATTGGCAGCCTGGCGGACTGCACAGTCGTTGTCAGGACGGACGACGGCGCAACCCACCTCGTGCGCGCAGGCGACGCCGACGCAAGGGTTGCCGCCGTGGACCCTGCCGAGCGGTTGACGCAGCTCAGGCGGGACCGCGAAATGCGCAACACCCCGGGCCGGCTGTGGGTTGCCCGCCGCGAACCCGAAGCCGCCGACCACGCCCATGTCCTGCAGCTTGGCCTGCCCGAGCTCATGGTGATGGCAAGCGACGGGGCCTGGCGCGCCGTCGACCTTGGCCTTGTCAGCGGACCGGAGGAATTCCTGGCCCGCACGGCCACCACCGTGGACGCTTTGGGGCTGCTGCACGAATTGCGGCTGAAGCAGACGGAGATCGGGGAGGTGGCCGACGACGCCACGATCCTCACCCTGGCCCCGGCACCAACAACGCAGTCGCCATGAACGCGCGCATCCGCTGGGACCAGCTGCCGTCTGAGGTCCGCGCCGGCGTTGAGGACATTCTGGGCGAGGTGGTGGCATCGGCGCAGTCCCAGGCGGGCGGTTTTTCGCCGGGATCCGCCGACCGTGTCGTACTGAGCTCGGGCCGCCGCGCATTTGTGAAGGCCGTCAGCGCCGGGGTCAACACGTCGTCCGTGGAGCTCCACCGCCGGGAGGCTGCTGTTGCGGCAGCCCTGCCAGCCGGTGTTTCCGCGCCCGAATTTCTGGGGAAGTACGACGACGGCACCTGGGTTGCGCTGGTCCTCGCCGATGTGGACGGCCGGCATCCGCAGGAACCGTGGGTAGATGCCGAGCTGACGCAGGTCCTGGATGCGCTGGTGGATGTGGGACAGGTGCTGCTGCCCGCAGATCTGGACGTGCCGCCCTATGAGGAGTCGCTCACGGGCGCGTTCCTTGGGTGGGAAAAACTGGCGGCCCGGCCGCTTGCGGACATGCCCGCGTGGGCGGGTGAACACCTCGGGGAACTGGCGACGCTGGCCAGGGCAGGGGTTGCTGCGTTGGCCGGAGACGCGCTGGTGCACGGAGACCTGCGCACCGACAACATCCTGCTGACGGCGGACGGGACGGTTTTTCTTGACTGGCCGTGGGCGGCGAGGGGTGCGCCTTGGGTTGATGCCCTCAGCGTGCTGTTGAACGTGAAAACGCTGGACCCGGCAGCCAATGTGGACCAGTGGCTGGCCGGGCACCCCGTGTTTGCCGGGGCCGCACCGGAGGCGGTGTCGGCGGTTCTGGCCGGCTGGGCCGGGTACTTCCTGGACATGTCCCGGCGCCCGGCACCGCCCGGCATCCCCACGCTGCGCGCATTCCAACGGAAGCAGGCCGACGTCCTGATCTCGTGGTTGCAGGAGCGGCTGGCCAACTGAACCTCTTGTTCCCTCGTTTTCCGCCGGGAGACAGACTTTATGGTCAGGCAGACAAGGCGACGGTCCTGAAGCCGAGGTTGCCGCTGGCCGACTCGGGTGAGTTGGAGCTGCGGGCGGCCAGCCGGTAGCGGTTGCAATAGGAATCGTGGCACAGGTACGAGCCGCCGCGCATGACCCTGCCGCGGCCGATGGTGGGGCCGGGCGGATCGGCAACCGTTCCCTGGGCGAGGCAGCTTTTGTAGTACTTGGGCAGGAACCAGTCGGCACACCATTCCCAGACGTTGCCGCTGGTTTGGTGCAGGCCGTAGCCGTTGGGTTCGAAGCTGTCGACGGGTGCGGTGGTGAGGAAGCCGTCGTCGACAGTGTTGTCCGTGGGGAAGGTGCCTTGCCAAATGTTGCAGCGGTGCACGGGGTCGCCAGTTTCCCCGACGCCGTGAAGTTCGTTGCCCCACGGATAACGGGATTGGTGCAGGCCTCCGCGGGCGGCGTACTCCCACTGGGCTTCGGTGGGCAGTGCGCGGCCGGCCCACGCACAATACGCCAGGGCATCGCTGTGGGAAACCTGGGTCACGGGATGGTCGGGGATGTCCTGCCAGTGGGAGAGCGGCCCGGCAGGGTGGGCCCAGTCGGCGCCGCGCACGTTCAACCACCACGGCGTGCCGGCGGCCGTGCCCAGAATATCCGGCGCATCTGCCTGCACGGCCAGGTGAAACACGGCCGAGGTGCCATACACCTCCGATTCGGTGCGGTAGCCGGTGGCGTCGATGAACGCGGCAAAGGCGGCGTTGCCCACGGCCGTTGTGTCGATGCTGAACGCCGACAGGGCCACCTGGTGGACGGGAGTTTCGCCGTCGCCCGGGTAGCCTTCGTCAAAGGGGTCGCCCATGGAAAAAGCCCCGGCCGGGATCAGCGCCTGCTGCCCGTGCCCGGCGGTGTCCGGGAAAGCGGCAGCGCGGGGAGGGACGCTCAGCGTGAAAGCCTGCGGGGCTGCGTGGGCATGTGCGCCGTGGTCGGATCGGCCGCTGGGACTGCAACAACTGGACATGGGCTCACTTTGAAACGGGGACGGCGGATTCCCACCAGTCTATGCAGTTCCACACCACGCAGTTCCACTCACTGCGGTTCCACGCAGCCGAATGGCCGCTCCGGTGTCTTGGATTTAGCACGGCGTTGGCGCGGGAAGCTGTTTTTGTGTCACCATGGCGCAATGGAAGAGCGCGTATTGATCATTGGTGGCGGGATCGCAGGACTCTCGTTGGCCTGGCGGCTGGCACCGTCCCTGCCGGTGGTGGTTGTCGAGGCAGAGGAGTCGTTGGCCTACCATTCCTCCTCGCGGTCGGCCCGGCAGATGCAGCCCAACTACGGTCCCGGGCCGATTCAGGAATTGACGCGGCGCAGCATCTCCGCCGTGGCTGGGATAGCGTCGGCCCTGGGCGCCCCGATTCTGCAGCCGCGCCCCATGCTCACCCTGGGGACAAAAGCCGAGGTGGCGCAGTTGGTGGCGGCAAACGCAAACCTTGTGCCGCTGGACCACGCCGAAACGATGCGCCGCAGCCCTGACCTGTGGCCCGGGGTGTTCGAGGCTGCCGCCCTTGATGACACGGCCATGGAGGTCAATGTCCCTGCCCTGGTGGAGTACTACCGCAGCCAAGCTGTCGCTGCCGGTGCCGTGGTGCTGACCGGCTCGGCGGTGGATTCGGCCACAGCCCACCCCGACGGCGGGTATGAAGTCGTGGTGGGGGAGCACCGGATCACGGCGGGCACCGTTGTGAATGCCGCCGGCGCTTGGGCCGACGGCGTCGCGGGCATCTTTGGTGTGCGCTGCCGGGGGCTGGTGCCGCACCGGCGCAGCGTCGCGATCGTGTCCACCAAGATTCCGACCGACCCCGCCGGGCCCATGGTGGAACCGGTTGACGAGTCGTTTTATTACCGGCCCGACGGCGGGCACCTCCTCGTATCCGCATGCGAATCGGTTCCTGCCGAAGCGGGCGATGCGCAGGTGGTGGACGCTGAAATCGCCACCGTCATCCGCCGCATTGATGCGGTGACAACACTGGGGGTGTCCGGCGTCGAACGGTCCTGGACGGGCCTGCGCACACAGACGGCGGACGGGCTGCCCGTGGTGGGCTTTGACGAGGAGGTGCCGAACTTCTTTTGGCTGGCCGGACAGGGCGGCTATGGAATCCAAACGTCGGCTGCACTCGGAACTCTTGCCGCCGGGATGATTGTGGGGGAGTTGCCGGCGGAGGACGCCGGACTGGCCGCGGAACTCAGCCCGCAGCGGGCCGGGCTCCAGCAGGCGGGCGAAGTGCCGGCCGGACAGGTTGCCGGCTAGCTCAGCTTGTGGCGCCTGAGGCGATGACGCCGGCACCCAGGACTGCCAAGATGGAGCTGCTGATGCGTTCGATGATGGTGTTGACCTTGGGCTTCTTGAGCCATTTCATGGTCTTGTAGGCAACCAGCGCAATCGTGAACAGGTACAGGAAGCCGATGATGGCCAGCGTCAGCCCGAGGATCAGCGCCGTGCCGAGGGTGTTTCCGCCATGCGGGATGAACTGCGGCACCACGGCCAGGTAAAACAAGCCGACCTTGGGGTTGAGCAGGGTCGAGACAGTCCCGGCACCATAGGCGGCGCGGTGGCTGTGGGTGATGGGCGTTTGCTTGGCGGCGCCTGCAACGACCCCGGCCTTGCGGGCTTTCCGGGCCTTGAGCAGTGCTGAGACACCCAGATACATCAGGTACAGGCCGCCGGCAATTTTCAGCCACCTGAACACTTCGGCCGACTGCTCCAAAACGGCTGCCAGCCCAAAGCCCACCAGGGCACCCCACATCACTGCGCCGGTGGCGCTGCCGGCGGCAGCGGCGATGCCTGCCGTCACCTTGTTCATGGAGATCCGCAGAACCAGGAACGTGTCGGGGCCGGGGATCAGTGCCAGCATCAGGCACAGCCCGGCAAAGCCCACAAGGGAAACAAAGGTCATGGGCTCAATTGTCCGGTCTGGGAAGTGCCTGTGCAACACGGGAGACCACATGATGTCCGTCATGCCAGACTCCACGCATTGTGGGGCACCTGCACAACTCACGGTGGCACCATTCAGGCCAGCCGCTGCGGCCGGCGCGAACCGTCCCGTGTCTGCCATGCCAGACGCGGGCCGGTGCTGCGGCACCCAAGCCGGCGGTCCGGCGTCGTACGCTAAAGGCATGAGTGAACTGATCAGCAACATTGGCGAATTGATGACCCAGGACGGCGACCACGGCACCTTGCGTGATGCGGCCGTGGTGCTCGAGGGGGAGCGGATCGCATGGATTGGCCCCAGCGCCGATGCCCCGGCCGCCGACACCCGCACCGACGCGCAGGGCCGGGCGGTGCTGCCGGGCTGGGTGGATTCGCACACGCACCTGATCTTTGCCGGGGACCGCACCGCCGAGTTTGAGGCGCGCATGGCGGGGGAAAGCTACAGTGCGGGCGGCATTGCCGTGTCGGTTGAGGCAACCCGTTCGGCCGGCGACTACGAGCTCACGCGCCTGGGCCTGGGGCGCGTGGCGGAGGCCGTGTCGCAGGGGACCACCTACCTGGAGACCAAGACCGGGTACGGCCTCGACGTGGACAACGAGGCCCGCAGCGCCCGCATCGCCTCCACGGTCGCGGATGAGGTCACGTATCTGGGGGCACATCTGGTCCCGGCCGGCATGGACGCCGACGAATACACCGAGCTGGTCTGCACGGAGATGCTCGACGCCGTCCGCCCCTACGTGAAGTGGGCCGACGTCTTTTGCGAGCGCGGCGCCTTCACCGCGGAGCAGTCCCGCAAGGTGCTCACCGCCTGCCGCGACGCCGGGCTGGGCCTGCGCGTCCACGGGAACCAGCTGGGGACGGGCGGCGGCGTGAAGCTGGCAGTTGAGTTTGCCGCGGCCAGTGTTGACCACGTGAATTTCCTGACGGACGACGACGTGTCCCGGCTGGCGCAGTCATGGTCGGCTTGGGATGGGGCTGCCAATGCGGGGCGTGGGACCGGCGTGCGCGGGACGGTCGCCACGGTGCTTCCCGCCTGTGACCTGTCGACCCGTGTGCAGTTGGCGCCGGCGAAGCAGCTTCTCGAGGCAGGGGTGCAGATCGCGATTGCCTCCAACTGCAATCCAGGTACGTCGTACACGTCCTCGATGGCGTTTTGTGTGACGACGGCTGTGCTGCAGATGGGGCTCAGCGTTGACCAGGCGGTGCGGGCCGCGACGTTTGGCGGAGCGCTGGCGCTGGGCCGCGAGTCCGGATTGGATGAAGACGGCAAGCGGGCTGTTGGCACCATCGCCGTGGGGCACCGGGCCGATCTGCACATGCTCAAAGCGCCGTCGGCCACGCATCTGGCGTACCGGCCCGGCATCCCGCTGACGGCGGCAGTGTGGCGGGCGGGCGTGCGCGAGGTGTAGCACGCCCCGGCGGTGGGCCGCACTGAAAAGCTGGGCCGCACAGAAGGCAGGGGCAGCAGGCAGGCGACAAAAGCAGGGGCGTTGGGCTTGAATTTCTTCAAGCCCAACGCCCCTGCCTTCATGCAACTACCTTGCGGGAGGTGGCTGCCTAGCCGTGGCGGCGGCGTCGGCGGACCAACATGATGGCCGCACCGCCCAACAGGGCCAGGAGGGCGATCCCCAGGATCGGCAGGACCCCGGCGGCTCCTGTGTTGGACAGTTCATTGCTGCCTGTGCTGCTGCCGGTGTCGCTGCCAGCCGCGGCACCGGGTGTGGTGGCGGCCGGTGTTGTTACGTCCGGAGCGGTGCCAACCGGTGTTGTTGCACCCGGTGTTGTGGGAGCAAGCGACGTGCCCGGCGTGGTCGGAATCGTTGATGGCACCGGATCCGCAGTGGGTTCGGCTGATGGCTCAGCTGTCGGTTGTGCCGTGGGATCCGTGGTGGGCGCCACTGTCGGCTCAGCCGTCGGTTCCGCAGTCGGCTCCGTGGTGGGTTCCCCTGTCGGCTCAGCTGTGGGCTCGGTGGTGGGCGGATCCGTCGGATCGACCACCAAGGCAGTGACCGTGACATTTGTGGTGCCGGTGGCAGCCTTGCCGTTCTTGTCCGTTCCCGTCACAGTCAGCGCCGCGGCACCCACCGCCGCGTCTGCCGGAACCACCCAGCTGAAGGTGGCAACGCCGTCGTCGTTGGCTACGGCGGTGAGGTCGTCACCCTCAGCGAGCCCGTCGCCCGCATCGTCGGCAGCCAGGGCAGCGACGCCGGCAGCCAGCCTCAAGGTCGCTGTGGAGCCGGCCTTCAAGTCGGCGACAGTGACTTCGTGTGTGGAACCCTGTTCGACGGCGTTGCCGCCCTCAACCACGGGAGCCAGCGTCAAGGCCGGGGCCTCGTCGGAGCAGCTGAACTTGGCATCGGCCCAGTCGGCCCATTCGTCACCGTTCAGTCCGGCAACCTTGATCTTTGCTGCGTTCAGGTCGATGAAGCGGACCCCCGTGACATCAACATTGAATGCAAAGCCGTCGTCGTCCACAGTCAGCTGCGGGGAGGTGGCAAGGGTCTTGCCGTCTCCCTCAACGGTGAAGACAACGGTTCCGCGGTGTGCCTTGGGCAGCTTCGCGTCGTCAATGCCCACAATGGCGCTGAAGTTGGTGCACTGTTGACCCAGGTGGAGGCGGATGCTGGAGTCGGCATGGACGCCAAGACCCTTGTCGTACACGGTGCCGTCGATCGTGATCGGGGCACCATCGCCTTCGGCGCTTTCACCGTTGTTCTGGTCACGTTCCACGGGACCCCACTCATTGGCGGGCGTGCCCACGAACTCCATGTCGCTGGCGAAGACGTCCCCGGTGGGGGCGGCCGGCGGGACGCCAACAATGCTGACGGCCGTCGAACCGGAGGCTTCCTTGCCGAACTTGTCAGTACCGGTGACGTTGATGGTGGCATCGCCCACGGCTGCGTCGGCGGCAACCGGGTAGCTGAAGCTCGCAACGCCTGCGTCGTCTGCCGTAGCCTTGCCCAGCTCCGCATCGTTTAGCAGGAAGGTGGCTTCAGAACCGGCCTCCAGCTCACCAACGGTGACACTGTAGGTCTTGCCCTGCTCCAGCGGGCCGGCAGGATTGACCACGGGGGCCAACACAATGGCGGGGGCATCGTCGGAGCAACTGAACTTGGCATCGGCCCAGTCCGCCCAGTCGTTGCCGTTGCCGTCGTCGGTGGTGTCAACCACCAGTTCGACGTAGCGGGCACCCTGCAAATCAACGTCAATGGGCAGCGCCGGTGACGCTCCCGTCAATACGCCGGAGTTGTAGATTTCCTTCCCGTCGCCGAGGATCTTGAAGATCACCGAACCCTTGGCGGCCTGCTTGTCGTCGACGCCGATCACGGAGGTGAAGGCGCTGCATTGCGACCCAACAAAGTACTTGATGCTGGACGCCGCGTGCACGCCAAGGCCCTTGGCATAGGCCTTGCCGTCAAGCATGATGGCGGGGCCGTCCTTCTCGCCCTGCTCACCGTTGGACAGGTCCTTTTCGGCTGGCCCCCACCCGTTGGTGGGGGTGCCGATCCACTGCATGTCCGAGGCGAAGGTGTCCACCGTGGGCGGGTTGGGCATGGTGTAAACACCCAGGGAGGTTTCCGCGGTGCGGACACCGATGGGCTCAGCCGTGGTGTTGTAGGTGGACTTGGCTGTGACGTTGTAGCTGCCGTCGGCCGAGGCGGGGGCGTGCACTTCCCAGGTGGTGGTGAGCTTGCCGCCGGGCGCGATGGTGGCGGCGGTGGCAGCTGTTGTGGGGGTGGCTGTCCAGCCCTCGGGCAGTTCCAGGGCGACCTCCGCGTCCACGACGTCGGCCGGTTCGTTGGAGACCAGCGTGGTGGTGAACTCATTGGCAGCATCCTGCTCAATGATGGGCCCGGTTTGGGCCAGGGACAGCTGCGCGCAGGCGGGGGTGCTTTCGGAAGCGCCCAGGTCACGGATCAACAGGTTGTCCAGGGACAAATCTGCCGCCGTGGACCCTGTGCGCAACAAGCCCACGTAGCTGTCGCCACAGGCCGAGGCAGTGAAGTTCTGCACCCAGCGGGTGGTTTCATGTGTTGTCGGGAACGGCGTGGCCTGCGTCTGCACGGCACCGTTTGAGCCGTCGTAGCCGCCAACCCAGGAGTATTCATTGGCCTTGGTCGACTGGTAGTCGAAGGAGACCTCGTAGTCATGGCCCTGCGTGAACGGCATGGTTGCCGGGGTGGTCCGATAAACCAGGCCGGCATTTTCCTCATGGGCGTGCAAGGAGAATTCACCGTCCAGGACATCGTCCATGACCTTGCCGTTCCAGCCCTTTTGGGTGAACGGGGCGTGGATCGGGGCCAGGTGGGTGCGCGGGTCGGTGTTGCCGCCGGCGTCGCCCTTGGCGAACGGGCCCCAGCCCTGGTCAACGTTTTCAAAGTCCTCGGCCAGGACCGCCCCGTCCGGCTCGGTGCCGGGGACGACGTCGGCCGCTGTCACCTTTGCGGTCTTGACGACCCGGATGTCATCCACGAGCACGGCAGTGGTGCCGTCTCCCGTTGAGATGGTCAGGACGGGTGCGTCGCCGTCGTTCTGCACGTCGACCAGGACACGGACGCGCTGGGTGAAGGTGCGGTTTTTCTGGTCCGCGGCGACGGTGTTGAACAACGCGGAGGAGTCCACCGTGTTGCTTGCGGCAGGGGAGCCGGTCACGGTTGCGCTGAGGGTGGTTTCACGCTTGCCGCGCGGATAGGTCTCCTTGCTGTCAAGGGCGGGATCGATTTCAAGCCAGGCGCTGACGGAGTAGGTGCCCTTCGTCAAGGCGCCCAAGGTCTGGGAGATGCTGGACGCGCCGTCGCCCAGGCGGGCCGAGGTGAGGCCCTTGGCGGAGGTTGCCAGGGTCACGTCGCCCTGCGGGGCCCAGGCGTCAAGGTTCCCGGAGTTGAAGCCCGGATCCGTGATGCCGGTGCCGGCGCCCCAGTCGGTGTCGGCGTTGGCGATGACAGTGTCAACGGCCGACAGCGGCGGGTCGGTGGCCAGCGGTGCCGTCGGCACCAGCACGTACGCTGTGTTTTCCTTGGGGTCCAGGTTGATCTGCCCGTCCGTGACGGCCACGTCGCCGACGAGGCTTCGGCCCTGGGCCGTGAGCTCGTACAGCGTCAACGCCGTCTGGTTGGCGAAGTCAGGGGTGAGGGCCCAGGTCTGGGCTCCGCCCGTGAGGCTGTAGTTGTACAGCTTGCTTTGCTTGTCCGTGTTGTCTGCTGCCGTTTCACCAAACTCAACGGGTGCGCTGGACCACGGCAGGAGGTAGTTGTGGCCTTCCAGGACCTTGACGCCGTCCTGGGTGATGATGCGGTCTTCCAGGGAGGTGCCCGTGACGCGCAGGTTGTTTTCCAGCGTGATGGCCTCGGGCGTCCAGGTCTGGATTTCCTGCTGCTGCAGGAACTTCACGGCAACATTGTTGTCCCACACGTTCTGCAGGAACTTGTTGTAGTCGTTCTGGCCTGTCCAGCCCTGCCATTCAATGATGTGTTCGGTGCCGAGGCGGGGGTCCGGATTCCAGATGTCACGCTGGGAGTTCTGGGCGAAGCGCAGGATCTCCGAGTTCCAGCCCTTGAGGGTGCTGCCGCCGTAATTCTCATCAACGGCCCAGTGGGACCAGGTGTTGTTGCGGACCATGGAGTTGGCGAACTCTGAGGAAACTGAGAATCCGTTGTCCATGATGTTGCGCTGCAGGCGCTGGCCGACCCAGCCGGACTCGTAATACACATCGATGTAGTTGGTGGTCAGATTGTCGTCAGCGGCCTCGTCGAGTCCCTTGATGCGGGTGTTTTGATCACCGGAGAGCACATCGCGGCGCTGGTCGATGTAGTAGGACTGTTCCAGCCAGTTCCACCCCTTGCCGGGCGGCTGCTTGATGAACTCCTCGCTGAATGCCTTGGACTCCGGATAAGCCTCGGTGTTGTTCATATGGACGCTGAAGGTGGCGCCGTAATCCTTGGCCTGGGACAACAGTGAGTTCATGTCCTTGATGCCGCCGGCGCGTTCGTTCCAGTTGCCGCTGAAATCGGTGTTGGCCGAGTCGTGGCCCTCGGAAGTGAAGCCCTTCAAGAGGGAGAACTGGCCCAGCCCGTCGGTGGCCTGGGCGATGTGCTTGACGTCGTCCAGGGTGCGCAGAAACGGGTTGGTGGCCTGGCTGGCGAAGTTGAACGGGATGTCCTGGACCACACGGTTCTTCACGTCTTCCCAGCCCTTGGGCTTGTACTGCACCTCGCGGGAGGCGATGGCGCCGTCCTGCCAGTTCACGGTGCCATCGGCATTGGCGTCCGCCGTGATGATGACCTTGGCCTCGGGGAGCGGCTCCGTTTGGTCGGAGTCCTTGGCACGGTACAGCCAGGCACCGGAGGAAATGCCCACTTTCTTGTTGGCGCCGTCGTCCTTGACCTGACGCCAGAACCGGCCGCGCTCGCTGGCGGCCAGCCCGTTGTCCGGGGCACCGTAGGCGCCGTCGTAAAGCGAGTTGCTTTCAAAACCCGCGGCCAGCTCGTCGGTGTTGGCGATGGCCACCATGGAGGTCTTCGCCGCGTCGTCGAGGGCCGTGTCCGCCGTGACAGGGGTGATGGTGTCGCCGGAGATGGCGCGGTCGGTGGACACCACGGCGGTGGCCAGGCTCGCGCCGGCCTCCGCTGAGGACACTGTCACCAGGTCCTGGTCCATGATCTGGATGCGGTTGACGCGGGCCTCGCCGGTTTCCGTGATTTCCGTGATGTTGAAGCTGAGGATGTTCTTTTCCACGGAGAGCGTGGCCTTCATGCTTACACCGTCCATGCCGGGAACGGTGATGTCGTAGTTGATTGAGGCACCGTCGGCGTTGACCTCGGAGACCACGTCAACTGCCTGGTCCTCGCCGTTGATGCGCATCGTGGTGGCGACAGCGGTGGCGCCCGTCATGGTTTTGTCACCAAGCGTGTATTTCAACGCCTGGGGGAATGCGGTGGCGACCTCAACGGACAACTCTCCGGAGGCGATCACCTCCGTTCCCTCTGCGGCCAGGGCCGGCATGGCCGCGGCGACCGGGATGATGGTGCCGGCCATGACGGCGCCGGCGATCCCCATCCCCAGCCACTTGCGGTGGTGTCGAGTGAGTGACATCAAAGATCTCCTTGAACAACTTTGTTGCGGGGCAAGCGGCATATTGCGCACTTGAGGGGCTCGCGGCACTTGCAGCAAACACACCCCCTGCGCGTGATGCAAGTCACCTGTTATCCATAACACCGTAGCAGGGCCCGGGCTATGTGACGAGCCTTTCGTCATCTTTACGGATTGCGATTGCCGGACATTCGACGGACGGATGCCGTGTCGGCCGATGATTGAAGCTGACGTTTTCAGTGAACTTATAATCAACAACGTGTTACCATGGGGTTAAGGAAATCGCGCCATCCGGCCGGGAATTGGTGGTCGTGACGCGGAAGACAGGTCCTCAAACAAGGAGAATGTGCAGCATGAGCGAAAACACCCAACTTGGCCCCTTCATGGACGCCGAGCTCACAAGCCAGCCGGACGTGTGGGCGCAGGCAATTGCCCAGGCCAAGAGCGAGCAGCTGCTGCCCGCCGACGGCCAGCGCGTGGCAGTGATTGGCTGCGGCACCTCGTGGTTCATGGCCCAGAGCTACGCCACCGCCCGTGAAGCCGCCGGCAAGGGTGTCACCGACGCATTTGCCGCCTCCGAAGCGTTCCTTGGCGCCGACCGCGGCTACGACGCCGTCATTGCCATCACCCGCTCGGGCACCACCACCGAGGTCCTGGAAATCCTGACCCGGATCAAGGGCACCGTGCACACCGTTGCCCTGGTGGGCGACACCAGCTCGCCGATCATGGCGCTGGCCGACGCCGTCGTCGAGCTTCCCTACGCCGACGAGCAGTCCGTGGTGCAGACCCGCTTCGCCACCACCGCCCTGACCTACCTGCTGACAAGCGTTGGCATGGACCTCAGCGACGCTGTCGAAGACGCCAAGGCCGCCGTGAGCGCTCCTGTCGAGCAGGAACTGATCGACGCCGAACAGTTCACCTTCCTGGGCACCGGATGGACGGTCGGCCTGGCCCACGAGGCCGGCCTGAAGATGCGTGAAGCGGTGCAGGGCTGGACCGAGTCCTACCCGGCCAAGGAATACCGCCACGGCCCCATCTCCATCGCCGCCCCCAACCGCGTCACCTGGATGTTTGGTGAGCAGCCCGAGGGCCTGGACCGCGACGTGGCGAAGACCGGTGCGCTCTACATCAACACCACGACCCACCCGCTGGCAGAACTGGCCCGCGTCCACCGCGTCACGCTGGAACGAGCCCGCGCCCGCGGCATGAACCCGGACCTGCCGCGCAACCTCTCGCGCTCGGTCATCCTGGCAGACTGACACCACCGGGTACCGGCTAAAGTGTCAGGCACCCCACTGTTCTTTCAAGGTGGGGTGCCTGCTGCTTTTTGCGTTTGTTCCCCATCCGTCCTGCCTGTGCGTTTTTCCTGCGAAAGAACCCGAACTTCATGAACACTGTGACGAACCATGCCGGTGATTCCGGCACCCAGCCTGCCGCTGCCGCCCCAGGGGGCAACGACGTCGTCCTTGCCTTTGACATCGGCGGCACCGACATGAAGGTCGGCATCGTGCGCGGCGCTCCGGCCGGCAAAGCCGTGGAGGTTGTCGACGTGCAACGCCACCCCACACCCCTGGAGGCCGGCCGGACCGGTGAAAGTGTCTGCGACCGGATCGTGGAACTGACGGCCGGGTACCGCAGCGCCCACCCGCAACTAAACATTTCCGCCGTTGGCGTCACCGTTCCGGGCATCGTGGATGAGGATGCAGGCATCGGCATTTACTCGGCCAACCTGGGCTGGAAGGATTTCCCGTTCACGGCAACGCTGACCAAGGCGCTGGGGGTTCCTGTTGGATTTGGGCATGACGTCAGCATGGCCGGTGAGGCGGAATTCCAGCTCGGCGCCGCCGTGGGCAAGACCGACGTGCTCATCCTGGTCATTGGCACGGGCATTGCCGGCGCCGTGCTGTGCGACGGACGACGCGTGGCCGGCGGCGGCTACGCAGGCGAGATCGGCCACGCCATGGTTCCTGCACCGGGTGGCGGCATGGCGATCATGGAATCGCTGGGCTCGGCCGGGGCCATTGCGCGCCGCTACACCGAAGCCACCGGATCCTCCGTGGCCGGAGCCCGCGCGGTGCTGGAACTGACTGCCTCCGATGATGCGGCCGCCAAGACGGTCTGGTCCGAAGCCATTGATGCCCTGGCATTCAGCGTCGCCCAGTGCGTGTCCATCCTTGGCACCGAAACCGTGGTGCTCGGAGGCGGCCTGTCCATGGCCGGTCCGGCACTCTTTGAACCCCTGGCCGCACGCGTCGACGAGCTGCTCACCTTCCACCGCCGCCCTGACTACGTGCACGCCGCCCTCGGCGAAAACGCGGGCCTCATCGGCTCTGCGTTGAAGGCACGCAGCCTCGTCGACCGGAACGGCGCAGAACAGGGCGCAGGCCGGAACGGCGCAGAACAGGGGGCGCCGGCATGAGCGCCGGCAACGTGGTTCTTACCGTCACACCGAACCCGGCAGTCGACGTCACCTATACAGTCGCCGGCATCAGCCTGGGTTCCTCGCACCGCGTGCCGACCCCGCTGTACCGGGCCGGCGGCAAGGGACTGAACGTGTCGCGGGTGGCGCACCAGCTGGGCCACCCGACCCTCGCCATTGCAACAGTGGGCGGACCCTCCGGCGAGCAGTTCCGCCAGGACTTGGAGTCCTCCGGAATTTTGCATCACCTGGTGCCGGTTGCCGCGGCGACGAGGCGCACCATCGCCCTCGTTGACACGGCAGCCGACAACACGACCAGCATTTTCAACGAGGCCGGCCCCGCGCTCGGGGCCGCTGAATGGCAGGCGCTGGCCGCCGCCGTCGTCGACAATCTTGGCGGGGTGCAGACGCCCGACGGCGTGCGCAGGCCGGGCGTGCTGGTGGGCTCGGGCTCTCTCCCGGACCAGGCGCCGGCCGATTTCTATCCCGCACTTGTCGCCCTGGCCCACGCGGCAGGAGTGCCTGCCATCATCGACACCTCGGGCAGCGGCATCTTGGCGGCGGCCCGGGCCGGGGCCGACCTGCTCAAGCCGAACAACCACGAGCTGATGGAGGCTGTGGGCGAGCGCGACCTTGTCAGCGCGGCACGCAAGCTGATGGACCTGGGCGCCCGGCGCGTGCTCGTGAGCGTGGGGGAGGAGGGCATGCTGGCGTTCAGCGCCGATGCCCCCGGGACATGCCTCCAAGCGAAGCTGCCGGCCCCGCTCAGCGGCAACCCCACCGGGGCGGGGGACGCGGCGGTGAGTGCCGCCGCCGTCGCACTTGCCAACGGCGAGACGGAGCTGCGCGAGATCCTGCGCCAAGCCACCGCCTGGAGCGCCGCCGCCGTGCTCATGCCGGGTGCCGGGGAGATTTCCCCGCAACACACCGAGCTGGCCAAGCAACTGATCATTACAGACCACTGAGGACGCATATTTCATGGCATTGACAAACACCCGCGACATCATGGACCTGGCCGCCGCGGCCGGCACCGGCCAGGGCGCGTTCAACGTGATCCACCTGGAGACCCTGGAGGGGCTCATCGGCGGCGCCGAGGCAGCCGGTCGCCCGGTCATCCTGCAAATCTCGGAAAACTGCGCGAAGTTCCACGGCGGACTCGAACCCGTGGCCCTGGCCACCCTGGCCGCAGCCCGCAAGGCCTCCGTACCGGTGGCCGTGCACCTTGACCATGCCGAGGACGAGGCGCTGGCCCGGGAAGCGGTCGACCTGGGCTTTGGCTCCATCATGTACGACGGTGCCCACTTTGAGTACGCACAAAACGTTGAGGTCACGGCCCGGGTTGCCGCCTACGCGCACGAACGCGGAGTCTACGTCGAGGCCGAACTGGGCAAGGTCGGCGGCAAGGACGGGGCGCACGCCCCCGGTGTGCTGACGGATCCGGGCGAAGCCGCCGCCTTTGTGGCGGCCACGGGTGTCGACGCACTGGCAGTCGCCGTCGGTTCCTCACACGCCATGACCGAGCGCAGCGCCGCCTTGAACCTGGCCCGGATCGCCGAGCTTAAGGCAGTTTTGGGCGTTCCGCTGGTGTTGCACGGCTCATCGGGGGTGTCAGATGAGAACATTGTGGCAGCGATTGCAGCAGGCATGACCAAGATCAACGTCTCCACCCACCTGAACGGCTTCTTCACCAGGGCGGTGCGCGGGTATCTGGATGCCAACCCTGCCGTCGTGGATTCACGCAAGTACCTGGGCGCCGGCCGTGCGGCCCTGGTTCCTGAAGTTTCACGGTTGCTGGCGTTGTTCGCCGGTGGCGCCCCCACAGACGACTAAACGCGGCGGTTGACCGCCCAGGAGTGGCACATGAACAGAACTGAACGACTCACAGCGATTTTGGACATTCTGGCTGCCGACGGCCAGGTTGAAGTCGACGAGGTCGTGGCCAAGCTGGGGGTTTCCCCGGCAACTGCACGCCGCGACCTCGACTCCCTGGCCAATGAGCGGCTGCTGACGCGCACCCGCGGCGGTGCCACCAGCGGATCTGTTTCCTATGACCTGCCCGGGCGCTACAACCGGGACGACCATGCGGAGGAAAAGCAACAGATTGCCCATGCCGCCAGCGCCTTGATCCCCAAGGGTGCCGTCATTGGCCTGTGCGGAGGCACGACGAGCACGGCACTGGCCCAGGTGCTGTCCACGCGCGAGGACCTGATGGTCCAGTCCAACCGGCCGACGCTGACAGTTGTCACCAATGCCATCAACATTGCCGCGCAGCTGGCCATCCGCCCCAATTTTAAGATCATGGTCACCGGCGGCATTGTGAACCCGCGTTCCTACGAACTGGTGGGCCCCTACGCCGACTCCATCTTGCAGCGCGTGGCCCTCGACTTCGCCTTCATTGGTGTCAACGGGATTGAACCGGGTGCCGGGCCCACCACCAATGACGAAGGCGAGGCGTCAGTGAACTCCAAGATGGCACGCCGGGCCTCGGAGGCCTACATCCTGGCCGATGCCTCCAAGATCGGCAAGCGTGCCTTCGCCACCATGGAGGAACACGATTTCCAAAACCTGATCACCGACTCACGCATCACCGCGGCACAGCTGGAGGCATTCAAGGAAGCAGGCACCACGGTGATTGTGGCCCCGCAGCTTTAAGCGAAGAATTCCTTGCCGTAGTAGCTGCCCGCCGCGGGCAGTCCGCCGGGGACGGCAAAAACTGCCGAGCCGACATGGCGGATGTACTCGTTGAGCCGGTCCGAGCTGCCCAGTTTCCGCTGCAGCTCCACAAACTGTTCCGGGTTCTTCTGGAAGCTCAGGAACATCAACCCTGCATCCAGTCGGCCCACGGCGTCCAGCCCATCGGTGAAGTTGTAGCCCCGGCGCAGGATCTTGGTGCCGTTGTTGTTTTCATGGGCGGCCAGGGCAATGTGGGAATTGGGTGCGATGGCCGGCTGCCCGCTTGGGGCGCCGGCAAGCACGGCGTGGAAGTCGGGGACGTCGTGTTCCTTCGTGCCGGACAAGGGGGCGCCCTCGTTCTTGCTCCGCCCAAAAATGCTTTGCTGGTCACCGATGGGGTCTTCGTCCCAGGTCTCGATGAGCATGTGGATTTTGCGGGCCACCAGGTAGCTGCCGCCAACCATCCACGGCTGCTTGGCTTCCCCGCCCACCCAGACATGGTCAGCGAAATCTCCGGCGCCGCTGACATTGCGGGTGCCGTCCTTGAACCCCATCAGGTTCCGCGGTGTTGGCTGGTTTGGTCCCGCGGAGGCCCGCCCAAAACCCAGCACCGTCCACTTCGTTTTCACTGCCGTGCGGGCCATGCGCGCCAGGTTCCGCACCGCGTGGTACGCGACCTGGGGGTCATTGGCGCAGGCCTGGATGCACAAGTCCCCGCCGGTCATGGCCGGATCCAGCGACTCGCCCGCCATGGCCGGCAGCTGGGCAAAGTCGGCCGGCTTGAATTTTTCCAGCCCGAACCTGTCGTCAAACAACGACGGCCCAAAGCCCAACGTCAGTGTCAGGCCCTGCGGCCCCGTGCCGGTGGCTTCGCCGGTGTCACCGGGCACCGCCTGCTCACGCGCGGGCTCCACCTTGCCCACCGGAGATCCCGCCGTCATCTCGGCCATGGCCGCGGACCATTTGGCCAGCACCAGCTGCAGCTCGACGGCAGTTGCGGCCGTCACATCGAAAGCAGTAAACACCAGATGGTCCTGCGGGGGCGTGTCGATTCCGCCCTGGTGTTCCCCATAAAACGGGTACGTCAGGGCCTCCCGTGCCGCGACAAGTTCGACGTCGGACACCGGCCCGGGCGTGGTGGCGGCGGTGAGCGCCATGCCGCCGCCGGCGCCGAGGGCCAAGCCGCCGGCACCGGCCAGGGCGGCCGAACCGTTGAAGAACGTGCGGCGCGAAACGCTGTCCGGAGCAGGGGTTGCTTTGGACATTTAAACGGTGGCGACTTTCTCGGAAATCTTGGCCAGCGGCGCCTGCAGCGACTGGATCAAGGCGGTGAGCTTGGCGGCGTCGGACTTCTTCAAGTCCTCCGTGTAGGACTTCCAGCCACCGAGCGACGCGGGATCCTTGTAGTCCTCCAACGCGGTGTTGACTGTTTCAAACTGGGTGGAAATTTGCTTGGTCAGGGCCTCATCGATTTGTTCCAGAGCTGGTTTGAGGTATTCAAAGGCCTGCTGGGAGCCCTCAATGTTGGCGGCAAAGTCCACCAGGTCAAGCTTGGAGTAGGCCTCTTCCTCGCCGGTGATCTTGGAGGACTGGACTTCTTCCAGCAGGCCGCTGGCACCGTTGGCCAATTCCTCGGGCTTGTAGGCGGCGCTGGTCTCCAGCTCGGCGGTCAGCGTCTTCAAGGTGGCCACGTTCTTCACGATGCCCGCGGCCAGGGCCTTGGAGGAACCGGTGATGGCCTTGGCCTCAAACAGGTCCTTCTCCAACGGGTGGAAACCCGTCCACTCGGTTCCGGGTTCGACGTCGGCCACGCGCAGGTCAAGAGCGGGGTCAAGGTCGGGGAAGCTTTCCGCCACGGGTTCGATGCGCTCAAAGAAGGGGCGGGCCTCGGCGTAGGCCTTCTGGCTGGCAGCCAGGTCGCCGGCATCAACGGCCGACTGCAGGGCGGCCGCCGCCAGCACGAGGCTGTCCACCTGGCCCGAAACGTATTTGGCATAGCCGTCGGTGCCTTCCTTCAACAGTGCACCCACACCGTTGGCGCCTGCCGACGCAGCGGCGCCGGTGACGGCGAACGGAACGTTTTCGGTGCCTGCACCGGGGCAGTACAGCTGGTATTCGCCGCCGGCCAGGGTGACGGTGAAGCTGACGGACTTCAAGCCGGGGATGACGTTTTCACGCTCACCCAGGATCCGCTTGTCGCTGAGCAGTTCAACTTCGCTGACACCGGAGGCGTCCTTGTTGGAAATGGTGAACGTGACGGGGCCGGCCGGAGCTGCTGCGAAGTCCGGCACGCATTGGTCTTCGCCGTCGACCTTTTCAACGCTGACGGCGATCTGGGCGGCACCGTTGCTGACGGGAGCCGCATCGCCCTTCGGGGCTCCGGCCGCGTTCTCCTGTGGTGCGGCACCGCCGCAGGCAGCCAGCGAAAGGGACAGCACGGCGGCGCCGGCCAGCAGGGCCGGGGCTGTGGAGCGGAAAGTTCGGGGCGAAAGGGAAGTCATGGGTGTCCTTGGTTGGGGTGTGCACAAAGGGGTGAACACGTGAAAAGGGGAGCGCAAAACAGCCTCCGCCGGAAGCGGAAAGCCCGTACGGGGAATCAGGGTGAGGGTGCGGTCACGAGGAGCTGGCGCCGGTTGCGGCGGCCGGCGACAAACAGCACCAGCGCAGCGATGATGAAAACGGTTGGCAGGTAGCGGGACCACAGCACATTTTCGGTGGTGGCCGAGGCAAAGCTGCTCAGCTCGGTGACGGCGGCGGTGACGTGCGCTTCGGGCACCCGCCAGCCGTCGTCGCCGGCCACGGCAATGGTGCGGGGGCTGGCCAGGCCGCCGCCGCTGAGTGTCAAGGTGGCGGACTGGGTGCTTTCGGCGTCAATGATGGAACCGTTGACAAGCCACACCGTGACCCCGCCCTTGTGGTTCCATGCCGCAGCGAAGGGGCCGGGGTTGCTGGAGGTGCTGATGCCCACCGGCATCCGGCCGCCGTTGAGCTCGGTCAGGGCGGCGGCGGTGATGGTGGCCGGTTCCTGGCGGGCATCCGGTGTTGCCGCGGCGGTGTAGACGGCGGCTGTGCGGCCCGCGTGGGACTCGGTGCCCTGGGAGGTCAGCGGGTAGCTGCTCACCGTGCCGTCGCCGGTGGTTGCCACAAGTGTTTTTGATGTGGCCGCCCCCGAGTTGACTGCTGCTGCGGCATTGGCTGCGGCTGGAGGGTTGGCGGTGCCGGCGCCGCTGTCGCCGGCCGCGCCGCTGGTGGTGACCCGCAGCGAGACCCCCGCCGTGCCGGAGGAGGTGATGGTCGGCGTCGAACTTTCACCCAGTGGGGCTGCCGGTATGGCCAGCGGTGCGGCCAGGACCAGGGCAAGGGCGGCTGCGGCCAGGGTTCCGGCGGCGGCGAACTGCACCCGTGGAAGGGCAGCGGCCGAGGGCTGCCAGGTGCGCGGCCACAGGATGAAGGCGAGCATGGGGACCAGGTAGAGCGCCCAGCCGAGGAGTTCGACGACGCGGGGGTCGTTGGGGATGCCGAGGACGCCGGTGAGGATGGCCGCGCGGGCGCTGCCGTTGGGGGCCAGCCAGCTGAGGTTGACGGTGGCCGCTTGGCCGACGTTGAGCCAGCCGGCTTCGTGGGCTGTGCGCAGCGATTTCATCACGAGCCCCGCGGCGACGAACACCAGGAACACGCCTGTTGCCTTGAAGAACTTGGCGAGATTGAGCTTGATGGCGCCGCGGAAGAGCAGGACGCCAACTCCGGAGGCGATGGCCAGGCCCAGCACTGCCCCGGCTCCGGCGGACACCGGGCTGAGGGAGGACTGGAAGGCGGCGACCATGAAGACGGCTGTTTCAACGCCCTCGCGCAACACGGCGAGGAACGCCATTCCGGCCAAGGCAAACACTGAGCCGCCCTTGAGCGCGGATCCGGCGTGGGCCTCCAGGGTCGATTTCATGGAGCGGGAGTTTTTGCTCATCCACAGGATCATGAACGTCACGATGACCACGGCCACGGCACCGATGACGGTTTCCATGGCTTCCTGCTGTTGCTGGGGGAGCGCGGCAGACACGATTTCAAGGGTGATGCCGACGATCGCGCTCAGGAAGACGGCCGCAGCAACCCCGAGCCACATGGGCTTGAGCGGGATGCCGTTGCGGCGCAGGAACGCCGCAATCATGCCCACGATGAGGGCAGCCTCAAGGCCTTCCCGCAGGCCGATGACCAATGTTGCAAGCACCCAAATACTCCGGTGTTCCGTTGACGTTTCAACTGGGGTCTGCCCCTGTACTTAGGAAAGGTTACCCTTTGCGGGGGCAAAAATAATAATTAGGCCAGACCGGTGTTGCCTATTGCGACGCTGGTGGTGTCGGTAGGATGACGGCAATGGTCCATGGCAGGATCCCGGGCAGGATTGCCGCCGGCGGCGGCACCCTCCGGTAAGCGGGAGAGGAAGCAGGGCGATGGCGGAAGTAATCACCGATCTCATGGCAGGGACGGTCTCGGACGAAGACCGCGAAGCTTTTCTACGCTCAGTAGGTCTGTATGAGAGTCTGAGCCCGCTGGAGGCCCAAGCGATCCGGGACGAATGGCCAGACAGGAAGATCCTCAGGGTCATCGGGGCCGGACTGTTCTAGCTGCGCGGGTCCCTCATCGAGGGCACGAGTTTCTGGGCGCGAGTTCCTGGGCGCGAGCAAATGCGTGGCGCCGGCTCACCAAATTTGAGGCTCACCAAACATGGTCGGGGGAGTCCAACACGGTCTTGGTTGGCTCCGCCTCGGTCCACTGCGCAAACTCGGTGTCAAGGAAATACTTTTTGCCGTCCTGCAGAAGCGTGCGGGTTTCGGCGTTTCCGGGGTTGTTCAGCGATTCAAAGTACTCCACCGACCAGTGGAACCAGCGCATGCAAAACAAGCGCATCGTCAGCCCGTGCGTGACGAGCAGGATGTTCGGCACGGAATCGTCCCCCGACCAATGCCTGAACAAGGTTTCCATGAAGGACGACACCCTGTCATACACATCCGAACCGGATTCGCCCTCACGAAACCTGTAAAAGAAATGCCCGTAAGCGTTGCGGAGTTCCTTTTGGTCGGCGATCTCCGCAGGGTTTTGGAAGTTCGCCCAGTCCTGCTCGCGCAGGCGCGGCTCCTCCATGGTGGTCTCCACGAGATCGCCCAGATCCATGGCTTCAAGGGTCTGGTACGCGCGCAAATACGGCGACACGTAAACACGCACCTTCTGCCCGTCCAGCTGCCGGCGGACCTTCTCCCCGGCTTCCCTGGCCTGGGCGATGCCCAATTCGGTCAGCGGGATCCGGTAGTCGGGAATCCGGTTGTAAATGGTCTGGTCAACGTTGGCGGCTGACTGTCCGTGACGGATCATGA
Organism: Specibacter sp. AOP5-B1-6; assembly: GCF_052376555.1. Taxonomy (NCBI): domain Bacteria; kingdom Bacillati; phylum Actinomycetota; class Actinomycetes; order Micrococcales; family Micrococcaceae; genus Specibacter; species Specibacter sp. AOP5-B1-6. The sequence continues at coordinate 171,720 of NZ_JBQSVT010000001.1, read as the reverse complement.
TGATCTGGCGTGGGGCGCTCATGCTACCGAGCCTATCCCCACCCGTTCCCCTCAGCTCGGAAGCCGGGCGCGGGCACTCGCGGGGCAGTGGCCCCCAGACGGCCGTTCTGTGCCATTTGGGCCCGGGGCAGGCATGATTGCGATATGACTGAATCAGTGCCTGCCGCTTCCACGCACGACGACGGCAGCCAAGTCCCGGCCCCGCCCGCCCACGGTGCCGGGTCGCCGGCGGCGAAAGCCGAGGGGTGGGCGGCGGCGAAGGGTGCCGGGTCCGGCGTCGAACATCAAGGCTGGGGCGCCAAATCCAGGCGGCGGCTCATCATTGAGGTGCTCCTGGTGCTGGGGGTGTCGCTGGGGCAGTCGGCCGTGTACTCGGTGGTGTCGCTGCTGGACAAGATGAGCCGGGCGCCGATTGCGGAGGGCACCTCGACGCTCAACGCGGTGCGCAACAACAGGGAAATCTTTGACTTCACCTACCAAATTCTGGACATCTTCTTCGCGCTGGTCCCGGTCATGCTGGTGTTTTACCTGCTGGCCGAACCCGGAAAATCCGTCTTTCGGCGCATTGGCCTGGACTGGCGGCACCCCTTCCGCGACGGACTGGGGGCGCTGGGACTGCTGGTTGTCATTGGTGTGCCGTCGCTGGGCCTGTACGCCGCCGGGCGGGCGATGGGCGTCACCACGGAGATCATTCCCAGCGCCCTGGACCAGTATTGGTGGACTGTTCCCGTGCTGGTGCTGTCGGCCATCCGTGCCGGCGTCCTGGAGGAAGTCATCCTGAACGGCTACCTGCTGGGGCGCTTGGAAAAGATCGGGCTGGGCGTGTGGGCGGCCATCCTGCTCAGCGCCCTGCTGCGCGCCAGCTACCACCTGTACCAAGGTTTCGGGCCGTTCCTCGGCAACTTCGCCATGGGGCTGCTGTTTGGCTGGGTGTACAAGAAATACGGGCGGGTGGCTCCGCTGGTGGTGGCGCACGCACTGGTTGACATCGCCGCGTTCACGCTCGGCCCGGCGCTGGGGTTCGGCGGCTGATCCCACGCTGCCAATGTGCCCCTTCACCTCGCGCCCCGGTCAGGGGACCCTGCATGTGTATTCAGCGGTCGTGGACACTGCTGCGGGACGAAGCCCGACCTGGCAGCTCATGTCCAGCCCAGTTCGACCTTCACTTGAGCCCAGGGGATGTTGGGTCCCTCATCTGCCATTGCCTCGTCGAACGCGGCGGCATCTTCGGCGTCTTCCAGCGCTTCGAGCATCCGTTCGTAATGCTCGGGACTGACAACAACTGCTGTGCGCTGGCCGCGACGCTGACGGTGGACATAAATAAAGCGTGCATTTCCTACCTGAAATTCACGTGAGTGGCGGTCTCGACTGGAGAGTCATGTGGCTGTCAGAGTCCGTTTGGCAAACCCTTGTCTGCCTGCTGCAGCCATGTGGGGATGGATGACCTGTGGGGAAGTGAAGTCGGTGTTGTCCACGACGATGGTGGCACGTTCCCAGGGCCGGGCTGCCGCGAAGTAGAGGCGCTGCCCTCCGACGTAGCGGCGCATCGTGGGGTGCTCCGGGTCGGGATTGCTGCCGTTGCGGACAGCCATGCGTGCCGCGGTTTCGGCGAAGGGAACGTCCAGGAACAGCGAGGCGTCCCAGCAAGGGGTGAGCTCATCACGGTGCAGGAACATGCCTTCCACAAGGACAAGGGCATCTGAGGGGGCGTGCAGGAATTCCGCTTTTACCGTTTCGTCGAGTTTCTGGTCATAGGATGCCGGTGAGTACCAGCCGTCCCCGTTCGGAGCCAGTGGTGCGAACACCAGGTCCTGCAGGGCAGCATAATTATAGGTGTCCTGCCAGAAGCCTTCCGCTGAGTTGCGCCCCCGGGAGTGCCTGATGGGCGAGGGGTTCAGATAGTCGTCGGCGTGGATGACGATCACGGGCCGGCTCTGGATCCCGGCTGCCAGGTTGGTGGCAAAGGTGGTCTTTCCACTGCCGTCGATGCCGTCGACTGCCACGAACCGGCGCCCGGGACCAAGGCCACGGAGAATGCTGGTTGCCAGTGACCGCATGAACTCTTCCATACCGCCATGTTCCCAGAACTGGCACCTGTTCGAGGGCCCCTTTTGTGAAGTGTCGCCGTGCAGCCTATGTGGCGGCCTTGTCCTTGGGCAGCACGACAAACCCTGCGAAGGCTGAAGGACGTGGCAGCCGGATCTCACGGACCTCGGTGCGATGCCCGGACTTGCCGGACGGTGCCAACGAAAACGGCACCCGCCCACAGGGGGAGGGTGCCGACGTCGTTCCCCAGCCGCGCCCTAACCTCGTACCTCGGCCAGGGAACCCTGCGCTCGTGGGCCCAGCCGAAAAAGCTAGATCGTGACGGGGCCGCCGGCCGTCTCGAAGGTGACGGACATGATGCCCGGGGTGCCGCGCGGGGCGATCCATTCCACGGCCACATCGTCCAGGGGAGCCTCGACGGGTTCGCCCAGCCACTCGGTGACGCGTTCGGCACTGCCGGCGATGGTGAGCGAGGAAAGCTTCACGATGGAGGGGCGGGCCTGCGAGGGGTGCAGGGCCGGATCGCCCTCCCACTTGAGCATGTAGGGGACCTGCGGGTCGGCGATGAGGCCCTTGATGCCGATCTGCTGCCAGATTAGTTCCTGGCCGTCGGGGAACTTGCGGTTGCCGGGGACGGCGCTGCGGCCGAGGCGCTCCTCAAAGGGGACGAGGTCGTCCACGGCGACGCACCAACCCATCCAGCCGCCACCGGCGGCCGAGCGCGCCTGCACGGCCTGGCCGAAGGGTGCCTTGTCCGACGCCGGGTGGTTGAGGCACTCGACAATTTCCAGATAGTGGTGGTCCGTGAGGGGGATGATCATATTGCGGGTGCCGAAGCGCGGATGGATGCCGCCCTTCACTGCCTTGACCCCTAGGGCCGTCGCGATTCGCTCCGTGGTGGCGGCCAATCCATCTGATTCACTGGCGTAAGAAACATGATCCATTCGCATAGCTTCATCTTGGCACTTTGTGATCAGGCTCTCGACTAAGTGTGCCCTTAGCCACATGGGACGTCAGATCTCATGCGGCTGCGGCGGCGCCGCCCGTGGGGCAGAATTGAGGGGTGACTGATTCTGGAAACACCCCGTTGTCCCTGCCCACCCCTGCCGCCCGGGAGGACCGCATCAGTGCCGCCATTGCCGCGGAGCTCGGTGTCCGCCAGGCCCAGGTTCGCGCTGCGATTGCCTTGATGGACGACGGCGCCAGCGTCCCCTTCATTGCCCGGTACAGAAAAGAAGCCACGGGGACCCTGGACGATGCCCAGCTCCGCGATCTGGAGGAGCGGCTGCGGTACCTGCGCGAGCTTGAGGCCCGCCGGATTGCGGTGCTCGAGACCATCCACGGCCTGGGCAAGCTGACGGCCGGGTTACGCCGCTCCATCGACGCGGCCGCCACCAAATCCGACCTGGAAGATCTGTACCTGCCGTACAAATCAACCCGCAAGACCAAAGCCGACGCCGCGCGTGAAGCGGGACTGGAGCCGCTGCTGGATGCGCTGTTGGCAGACCCGTCCAGATTCCCCGCCGTCGAAGCGGACGCCTTTGTCGACAACGCCCGCGGAGTGGCCAGCGCCGACGACGCACTGGCCGGCGCCCGCGCCATCTTGATTGAACGGGCCGGGCAGGACGCCGTGCTCGTGGGCGGGCTGCGCGAGAAGCTCTGGAAGACCGGTCGGCTGCGCTCCTCGGCGAAAGCCGGAAAGTCCGTGGACGGCGAGAAGTTCAAGGACTACTTTGACTTTGCCCAGCCTCCGCACACCCTGCCCAGCCACCGCGTGCTGGCGTTGCTGCGCGGCGAAAAGGAAGGTGTGCTCTCACTGGATTTGGCCGAGGCCGATCCCCGGGACGCAGACGCACAGGCCCAGGCGCGTTCCCGCTATGAAAGCGCCGTGGCCCAGTCCCTGGGCATTGCCGAATCCGGGCGTGCGGCCGACACCTGGCTCATGACCAGTGCGCGCCTCGCATGGCGCACCCGCATCCTGACCCGGCTCTCGGTGGACCTGCGGGTGCGGTTGTTCCAAAGCGCGGAAGAGGAATCGGTCCGGGTATTTGCCGCCAATCTGCGTGATGTGCTGCTTGCCGCGCCGGCCGGAAACCGCGCCACCCTGGGACTTGACCCGGGGCTGCGCACGGGCACCAAGGTCGCCATTGTCGACGGCACCGGCAAGGTCGCGGCCACCGACACCATCTATCCCCACGCCCCGGCCAAGCGCTGGAACGAAGCCCTCGCCACGCTGGTGTCCCTGGCGCAACGACACAACGTTGAACTGGTGGCGATCGGCAACGGCACGGCCAGCCGGGAAACCGACAAACTGGCGGCCGAACTGGTCGCCGAACTCAAGCGCGTGAGCCCTGGCCAAAAGGTCACGAAGCTGGTGGTGTCCGAGGCCGGGGCCTCGGTGTATTCCGCCTCCGCACTGGCGAGTGCCGAGCTGCCCGGCATGGATGTGTCCCTGCGCGGGGCCGTGTCCATTGCGCGGCGCCTGCAGGATCCGCTGGCCGAGTTGGTGAAGATCGACCCCAAGTCCATTGGTGTGGGCCAGTACCAGCACGACCTCACCCCGGCGAAGCTTGAACGTTCCCTGGGTGCCGTGGTGGAGGACTGTGTGAACGCCGTGGGCGTGGACCTGAACACGGCCTCTCCCGCGCTGCTGGCGAGAGTGGCCGGCGTCGGCCCGCTGTTGAGTGAAAACATCGTGGCACACAGGAACGAACACGGGCCCTTCACCAAGCGCCGCGAACTGCTCAAGGTTGCCCGGCTTGGCCCGAAGGCCTTCGAGCAGTGCGCCGGGTTCCTGCGGATCACCGGGGGAGCGGAGCCGCTCGACGCCTCCAGCGTCCACCCGGAGGCTTATGGGGTGGCGCGCAAGATCCTGGCCGCCGTTGGTGCTTCGACGGCGGAAATCTCCGGGGGAGTGGGCGCTGCGGGTGCCGTTAACCCGGGCGAATTTGTCGACGGCAGTTTCGGCCTGCCGACGGTGCAGGACATCGTTGCCGAGCTGCAAAAGCCCGGCCGCGACCCCCGCCCCCGCTTTGAAACCGCCACCTTCACCGACGGCATCGAGAAAATCACCGATCTGCGTCCGGGCATGATCCTGGAAGGAACGGTCTCCAATGTGGCGGCGTTTGGCGCCTTCGTTGACATTGGCGTGCACCAGGACGGGCTGGTCCACGTCTCGGCCATGAGCAATTCCTTTGTGTCCGATCCGCATGCAGTGGTCAAATCCGGCCAGGTGGTGCGTGTGAAGGTCCTCGAGGTGGAGCCCGAACGCAAGCGCATCTCCCTGACCCTGCGCCTGGACGACGAGGTGGGGGCCGGTGCCAAGACGGGAAATTCCCAGCCCGGGAAGCCCGACGCCGGCTCCCGGACTTCCGGACGTCCCTCGCCGAAGGGCGGCGCTGCCGATGCGCGCGGACGAGGGCAGGGCCGGCAGCCGGGCTCCACCCAGGGCTCCACCCAGAGTTCCAACCGGGGTGCCGGGGCGCAGGGCCGCCCCAACCCGGCAGTTCGGTTGGCCAATTCAGCCGCGCCGTCGGCCAACACCGCCATGGCCGAGGCGCTGCGCCGGGCAGGACTGGGCAAGTAAGTCCACAGCCCGGCGGCAGGGGGCGGGCGCTGGAAGGTGCGTGTCCGGCGTCGTCCGTGGTTGTTGACTGCATCAACTGCTTCCCGCTCCGCAGTTGCATGCCCAGTCCAGACGGAATGGCCCCGAAACGGCAAGCGGTCATCCGGTTGTTCAGCCGAAGCCACCTTTTGGGCCAAAAATCAAGCAGTTCTTCGCTTAAGTCATAAAGTTGTCACAATCTTGCGGCATTGCGGGGTTTCTTCCACACTGGATGCAGGTCATGAGTGTCAGCGCACAGCCCCGGCTTGCTGACCGGCAACCCTCCTTCCGCGGTGGGGTGCCCCGGGTGAGGACCTGGCATCGAACCGACCGGTTGCGGTGCAAGCGCGGGCCATCGATTTCAAGGCCCTTCCGTGCAGTCTGCGCCGGAGGGTTTTGTTGCAGGCCTCTAGTGTGAAGGATTCCATCCATGAGTAACGGTTGGTCATTTGAAACCCGTCAGATCCACGTAGGCCAGCAGCCGGACGCCACCACCGGTGCGCGGGCCCTGCCCATCTACCAGACGACGTCGTTCGTGTTCCCGTCGGCCGAAAGCGCAGCCGCACGGTTTGCCCTTGCCGAGCTGGAGCCGATCTACACCCGCATCGGCAACCCGACCACGGATGCCGTGGAGCAGCGCGTTGCCAACCTGGAAGGCGGTGTCGGTGCCCTGCTGCTCGCCTCGGGCCAGGCCGCAACGACCTTCGCCATCCTCAACGTGGCCGAGGCCGGGGACCACATCGTCTCCAGCCCGAGCGTCTACGGCGGCACGTTCAACCTGCTCGCGCACACGTTGAAGCGGCTCGGCATCGAGGTCACGTTTGTGTCCGACCCCGACAACCTGGACGAATGGCGGTCCTCCGTCCGCCCGAACACGAAGGCATTCTTTGGCGAGACGGTGTCCAACCCGCGCCAGGACGTCCTGGACCTGGAAAACATCAGCACCATTGCCCACGAGGCCGGTGTGCCGCTGATCGTTGACAACACCCTGGCCACCCCGTACCTGCTCCGTCCGCTGGAATGGGGCGCCGACATTGTCATCCACTCGGCCACCAAGTACCTGGGCGGGCACGGCACCGCCATTGGTGGCGTGATTGTCGACGGCGGCAAGTTTGACTTCGCTGCCGACCCGGAGAAGTTCCCCGGCTTCAACACCCCGGACGAAACCTACAATGGGCTGGTGTTTGCCCGCGACCTCGGCGTCGGCAGCGCCCTGGGCGCCAACCTGGCCTACATCCTCAAGGCCCGCGTGCAGCTGCTGCGGGACCTGGGCTCCGCCATCTCACCGTTCAACGCCTTCCTCATCGCCCAGGGCATCGAGACGTTGAGCCTGCGCGTTGAACGCCACGTCAGCAACGCCGTGACAGTGGCCGAATGGCTTGAAAGCAATGAAAATGTGGAGGCCGTGGCCTACGCAGGAATCCCCTCCAGCCCCTGGTTTGAGCGCGGACGCAAGTACGGGCCCAAGGGCATCGGCGCCATCGTCTCCTTTGACATCAAGGGCGGTGCGGAAGCCGGCAAGCGCTTTGTTGACGGCCTGGAGCTGCACTCCCACGTCGCCAACCTGGGCGATGTGCGATCCCTGGTCATCCACCCGGCGTCCACCACGCACGCGCAGCTTTCACCCGAGCAGCAGCTTGCCGCCGGCGTGCGCCCGGGACTGGTGCGGCTGTCCGTGGGCCTGGAAAATGTTGCCGACATCATCGCCGACCTTGAAGCCGGGTTCCGCGCCGCAAAATCGTCCGTGAGCTGAATGAGCCGCGTGACAAAGACGGCAGCGGAGCGCAACATGGTGACCCCCGAGATTGAAACCAGCACACCCGAGCCGGCCGGCAGTTCCTGGTCGGCCGCTGTTGGCCAGGGCGGCGGGGTGCTGCGTTCGGTTCACATCGGCGCACTGCCGCTGGAAGCCGGGGGCGTGCTGCCCTCGGTGACCATGGCCTTTGAAAGCTGGGGAACGCTGAACGCCGCCGGCGACAACGGCGTGCTCATCCAGCACGCCCTCACCGGAAGCACCCATGTCAGCCGCGGCGATTCCGAGGAAGACGGCTGGTGGGAAGGCCTCGTGGGCCCCGGCGCCGTGATCGACACCGACAAATACTTTGTTGTGTGCGCGAACATCGTCGGCGGCTGCTACGGCACCACCGGCCCGTCCAGCATTGCCGGGGACGGCAGGCCGTACGGTTCCCGCTTCCCGTTCGTGACCATCCGCGACTCCGTCCACGCCGAGGCGCGCCTGGCCGACGCCCTTGGTGTCAGCTCCTGGCACGCCGTCATTGGCGGATCCATGGGCGGCGCGCGGGCGCTGGAGTGGGCTGCCACGTACCCCGGTCGTGTGCAGCGCTGCGCCGTGGTGGCGTCGTGCGCGGCCAGCACCGCCGAGCAAATTGCCTTCGCCCAAGCTCAGGTGCTGGCGATCCGCCAGGACCCGAACTTTGCCGGCGGGGACTATTACGACGGCGCAGCCCCCATCTCAGGCTTGGGGCTCGCCCGCCGGATTGCCCACATCACCTACCGGTCTGAAACGGAGATGGAGTCGCGCTTTGGCCGCAAGGCCCAGGACGACGGCGGCACCATCAGCCACGGCCGGCTCGGAACCGACGCCGTGGGCAGGTACCAGATTGAAAGCTATCTGGACCACCAGGCCCACAAACTGGCGGGCAGGTTCGACGCCAACAGCTACATCGCCATCACCGAGGCGCTCATGAGCCACGACGTCACACGGGGCCGCGGCACACTCGAGCAGGCCCTGGCCGTGACGGGCGGCGTTGAATTTCTGGTGGCGGCGGTCAACAGCGACAGGCTGTATTTTCCGGCCCAGTCGGAAGCCTTGGCGGCAGCACTGCCGGGAGACGTGGACGTTGCCCGGATTGATTCGGGCATTGGCCACGACGGCTTCCTCACCGAAGTGGCTGCCGTGGGCCGATTGCTGCAGGAGTCCTTCTTCACGCCTTAAGCATTTGGCCCGCTTAGCCAACTGGCCCACAGTTGTGGTTTCTGAATCAACCTAAATAGGCTGATTCAGCAACCATAACTGCGGGCCAGTTGGCTTGGGGTTTAGAAGTTCTTGAAGATTGCCTCGCGGTGGACGGCGTACTGGTCTGCCGTCACCTGGCCGTTGCGGCGGGCGGTGTCCAAGGCGTCAAGCTGGCGCTTGAGCTCCGTCTCCGCCTGCATCCGCTCGTTGGCGAATCCGGTGGTCTGGTGCCCATGGGAATTGTCGTAGTTGCCCAGCGGAACCCCATTGAGCAGCGTCCCCACATACGGGACATTCGCTGTTGGCTGGTGGGCAACCCCAACCCTGCCAGCCTGGTTGGTCTGCGCGTATGGGTTGGCTTGGGCTGCCCGCTTCTTGCGGGCTGCCGCCTTGACGAAGGAACTGATGAGCACGATGGCGATGAACACCAGCACAAAATACGGCCGAATGTTGAATGACGCGGAAGAAGACGCAGCGACACTGCCCTCTGCAAGTGACCCGAGCATGACTGGCACAACACACCTCTTCTTCGTAGGGCGCGAAACTGACTGCACCTGCTTCCATCCTAGTCGTGAAAGCAGGCAACAATCGGTTGCTTTGGCGGCGGGCTAGGGCTGGGGGCCGAAAATCGGTCCGGCGGTGGGACGCTTGGCGGTGATGCCATCGCCGGAGGACTGGTGCCGCAGCCGACGAAGCACCCAGGGGAACAAGAATTCCCTGGCCCATACAAGGTCTTCGGCCCGGGCCACCTGCCATTTTTGCGGCGGCAGCGGCTTGGGCTCAAGGGGCACCAGCGAGTGCCTGATGTTCAACGCCTGCAGCACCATGATCGCAATTGTGTGATGGCCCAACGGGGAGAAATGCAGTCTGTCACCGGCCCACATTTGAGTGTCGCCGAGCTGGCGCAGTGACCACATGTCGCCGACGACGGCGTCGTGCCGGGCGGCGATGGTGCGCAGATTTTCGTTGTAGATCGCCACCCGCCCACGGACCATGCCCAGGACTGGGGTGTCGCGGATGTCGGGGCCGTTGAGCAACAACACGGTGGCCCCGGCCGCCGTCATCTGTCCCACGGCAACGTCGAGTTGTTCGGCCAGGGCGTCGGGGTCAGAGCCGGGGCGGATCAAGTCGTTGCCGCCGGCCGAAATGCTGATCAGGTCTGGTTTGAGCTCCAGCGCCGGCTGCAGCTGCTCGCCAAGTATCTGGCCCAGAAGGCGGCCGCGGATGGCGAGGTTGGCGTATTTGAAGTCTTCGGAGCCGCGGTTGAGCTCCTCCGCCACACGGTCCGCCCAGCCACGGTTGCCTCCGGGGCTGCTCGGTTCCGGGTCGCCAATGCCTTCGGTAAAAGAGTCGCCCATGGCGACGTAGCGGTTCCAGGGATGCGGTAGCAAAGAATCATTCACCTACCCATACTGCCCGGTAGGCACCCATTTCCGCCACCCCGGTTTTTTGGGCCCGGCCCGATGCATGGAAAGATGGAGGCATGAGTGAAACCCCCACAGTCCTTTGGTCACGTCCCGAAAATGAGCGTCCCGGAACACCTCTTTTGGTGATTTTTCACGGCTATGGCGCCGATGAGGCGGACCTGTTCTCGCTGGCATCCCAGCTCCCTGCAGACTTCACGGTGGCCTCTGTCCGGGCGCCGCTGCAGGCCGGCCCCGGTTACGCCTGGTTCCCGCTGCGCAATGATCTGAGCTATGCGGTGACGGCCGTGACGGAGGCCGCGTCCGCCGTCGAACTTTGGCTTGAGAGCGTGCGCACCAACCACACCTCCGTGAGCCTGCTCGGGTTCTCGCAGGGCATGTGCCTGGCCACCTCGCTGCTGCGCCACCGGCCGGACAACTATGCCGCCGTCGTTGGGCTGTCGGGCTTCGTGGTTGACGCCGAGGGCGATCCGTACTTCGACGACGCCGCCGTGGCCGCGCGCAAGCCCGACGTTTTCTGGGGCCGCGACCAGGCCGATCCCGTCATCCCCGAGTTTGCCATCGAGGCGACCAACACGTGGATGCACGGGCATGTGAAGCTGACGAAGGTGCTGTACACGGGCATTCTGCACGGCATCAACGCCCAGGAAATCGGGCATGTGGGGGAGTTCCTGCAGTACAAGGTTTTGAATGCGGTGAACGCAAAGTAGCCGCACGTTAAAGTTCGACGGCGCACCCGGCTTGGGTGCGCCGTCGTCCGGTTAAGCTGTGGTGCTGTTTTGGGCCGCTAGCCGCCGGTGGCGATGCGGACGGTCTCGCCTTTGACCGTGACGGTGTCGCCGGGGTGGAGCTGGCGGCCGCGGCGCTCATCGATTTCACCGTTGACCTTGACCAGGCCGTTCTTGATGAGCTCGGTGGCTTCCACGCCGTCGTCGACCAGGCTGGCAAGTTTCAGCAGCTGGCCAAGGCGGATCATGTCGTCGCGGATGGGGATGTCAATGATCTCGTGTGAACTCATGTCTCAATTGTGCCGCATCGCCGGTGGTGTGGCTGACGGGCGGCCGCTTACCGTTGTCCGGGTCCGCGACGCAGACCGACCACCAGCAGGTAAGTGGCGACGAGGATAGGCAGGCCGAAGACCAGCACCGAGGCGATGATGGGAAACATATCAATGACCGGGTCAGACCCACCCGGCGCAGGGTCCCCGCGGGTGACAGTTTGCCTGACGGGAATGGCCATCATGTAGAAGGACCCCAGGACGCCGCCGGGAAGCAGTACGGTGCCCACGATCTTCTCCCATTTCTTCCAACGCGTGCCCATCCACAACCCGGCCACGCCAAAGAGCCAGCCAATTCCGGCGAGGAAGCCGCCAAAGGGAAGCAGGATGCAGCTTGCAACCACCCAGAGTGTGGAGGACTGGTGGCGCGGCGCCGGGGCCGGTGGCGGAAGCTGCTGCACCGGACCGCGAACCGGTGCGTCCGCCGCGGCCAATCCGCCAGCGATTTCGTCCGGACTGCCCAGGCCGGCCAGGACTTCGTCGGTGGACTGGCCTCCCCGCTCCATGGCCTGCGCAATGTGCTCGCGGACGCCAAACAGGATTTCCTCGGACTGGTCGGCGGGCAGGTGCGCCAGCCTGGCCTCCAAGGCGGCCAAATAGCCGCGAATTTGGGCTTCTTCGATGTCGTGCGTCATGGAGTTCCCCCGGTTGATGGACTGAGTATGTCGGAGACGGACGCGCTGAACGTTTCCCAGACGCTGGCAAAGACGGCCAGTGATTCCCGCCCGGTTTCCGTCAGTGTGTAATACCGGCGCGGGGCGCCCTGGCTGGATTCACGCCAGCTGGTTTCCACCAGTCCGTTGCGGCGCAGCCGTGCCAGCAGTGGGTACAACGTCCCCTCGCTGGTGAGCAGCCCTCGCTGCTGGAGACCGTTGGCAATGTCCAATCCGTACATTTCCCCGCCCCCGATCGTGGCGAGCACGCAGTACTCCAGAACCCCCTTGCGGAGGTTGGTGCTGACGGACTCATTCGGTACCATGCATTGCATAGTACCTGATATTGCCTAGCTATGCGCTGGATGACCTTGCACCTCAGGGGCTGGGGCAATCGATGGTGTACTTCCGGCGCGTGGGGTGTTAGTTTCAAAAAATGTCAGAACCGACCGCAACACTACTGTCAGGCCTGGAAATCGGTGGGCTGTTTGAGGACCTTGCCTCAGCCGACCCGGCTGTCAGGGACGACGAGTCGCTGGGCAGGCTGTGCGAACTCGTGGACACCGGGGCCCTTCCACAGCAGCAAATCACCATGCTGGGGGCACTGCTGGTGGACCGTTTCTCGCACCCACGCGTGGAAGCACGCAGTTTTGCCGCCCTGGTTCTTGCCCGGATCGTCCTCAGCGGGCCCTCGGAGCCGGAGTGGTTTTTACGATTTGCCACCTGGTACGCCAACGAACGCGAGGTTTGTGGCCATGACCCTGTTCGCGGATGGCTCCATGCCGTGGCCCACGGCGCCGACGCGCTGGCGGCCTTCGGCTGGGCTTGGGATGGGTCGCCACGCGCTGTCCTGGACCTTGCCGCCCAGCGGATGCTGAATCCTGAACCCATTGTTTGGCGCGATCAGGAAGACGACAGGCTTGGCTATGCCATCGCCGTCACACTGTCCAACCCGCAACTCACACTTGCCGATGCTCTTGAATGGCTGGAACCCATAAGGCAAGCTTTCCTCCGTGGCCAGTCCGGCCCGGTGCCGGCCTTTGCCTCAAATTCGATCCGAACCCTTCGTGTGGTGTGCCTGCTGAGCCGTACCGAGGTGTCCTACGAAGGACGGGTCGTTGGCATCCGGCATGCCGCTGCCGTGGAACGCACCATTCTGGAGGTACTGCACATTGCCTCGCCATGGATGTGGAGCTTGAAACCCCAGACCTGATGCATCTTAAGTGAATGGCGCCGAACGTCGGCGAGGTAACACTGGGGACGGGGCCCTGCAATTCACAGCCATTCGGCCGCGCGACGACTAGCGTGGAAGTACAGCCCAACCGTTTGCGCTTTCAAGGAGATCAAAGATGACGTCCAGCCCCGACACCAATGCGCCCGCCATTCTGGTCAGCGGATACACCGAGGAAGGCTACGGCTCCGGGCCGGGGATTGTCCGCTTTGAGCTGTTCCGTGACGGCGCCGTGGGGGAGCGTCGTCGTCAAAGCACGGGTGTCTTGAATCCGTCGTTCATGGCGTGGGGCGACGGGACGCTGCTGGCCGTCGAAGAGTTGCCGCAGGGCAACATCGTCGCCCTCGACCCGCAAACACTTGAGCTGCTGGGCACGGTGTCCACCGGCGGGGCCGACTCCTGCCATGTGGTGCTCATCGACGAGGAGGTGTGGGGTGCGAACTACTCCTCCGGCAACGTTTCCGTAGTTCCCCTGGCAGAGCTCCTGCGGGCGAACGGCCCCGGGACCGCGACGCCTCCGCAGCTTCTCTCACATCCGGGCAGCGGGCCCGTTGCCGACAGGCAGGGCGAATCCCACGCCCACCAGGTGACTGCGACGCCGTGGGGAACGGCCTTGGTTGCTGATCTGGGAGCGGACCGGGTTGACGAATATGCCCTGGCCGACGGCGGTTTTGCCTCGCTGGGATCGGCGCAACTGCCGCCGGGGACCGGCCCCCGCCATGTAGCCATCAAGGGGGATTTTCTGCTGGTGGCCGGGGAACTGGACGGGTACCTGCACGTGCTGCAGCGGACGCCCCGCGATGCGCAGGCACATGATGCACAGGTGCCTGGTGCAGGGAATCAGGCACGAGGCGCCGATGATTTTTGGCGTTGGCTGTTCAAGTCTCCGCTTGCGGAGAGCCCGGAAGCGGTGGCCGGCGCCAAGGAATTTCACCCGTCGCACATTGAGCTCAGTGCGGACGGCAGTAAATTGTATGCGGCGGTCAGGGGGGCCAACACGATAGTCGTCCTGGACGTAGGCGGCCTCAACGAGCATGACGGAACCATCCAGTCGCCTGCGGCACCCACCGCGCCGCGTTTCCTGCACGAGGTGTCCAGCGGCGGAAACTGGCCCCGCCACTTCGTCCTGTCCGCGCCCAAGGACGGGTACAACAAGATCTACGTCGCCAACCAGCTCTCCAACAATGTTGCCGTCTTTGATCTGGATGACAACGGGCTGCCCGGCTCTGAACCGGTCCAGTCAGTGGAATTCGGCAGCCCCGTCTGCATCCTGCTCCGCTGACAGTCCCTTGCAAGGTCCGAAGCGACCACGGCGGCAGGGGACAAGGCAGCGCAGGGCAGGTTCGGCGTCGTGCTTCTCACAGGCGGGCGTCAAAATTCCCGCTCAACGGCTGCCCACCGGTAGGCTGGTCCCCGGACGGACCGCACCCAGCGGCCTCGTAATAAATAGGAGTAAACAGTGGCGCCCCAATCCAAGCTTGACCAGGTCATTTCACTCGCGAAACGTCGCGGCTTTGTTTTTCAGGCCGGTGAGATTTACGGCGGTTCGCGGTCGGCCTGGGACTATGGGCCCCTCGGCGTTGAGCTGAAGGAAAACATCAAGCGCGAGTGGTGGCAGTCATTCGTGCGCGGACGCGAGGACATGGTGGGCCTTGATTCCTCCATCATCCTGCCCAAGGCCGTGTGGGAGGCCTCGGGCCACGTCGCGACGTTCACCGACCCGCTGGTCGAGTGCATCCAGTGCCACAAGCGCCACCGCCAGGACCACCTCCTCGAGGCGTTCGTGGCAAAGAAGAAGCGCCAGCCCGAAAACGGCATGGAAGAGATCGTGTGCCCCGACTGCGGAACCAAGGGCCAGTTCACCGAACCGCAGCTGTTCTCCGGGCTGATGAAGACGTTCCTTGGCCCGGTCGACAGTGAGGCCGGCCTGGCCTACATGCGCCCCGAAACCGCGCAGGGCATCTTTGTGAACTTCAACAACGTGCTCACCACGTCCCGCAAGAAGCCCCCGTTCGGCATTGGCCAGATCGGCAAGGCCTTCCGCAACGAGATCACACCCGGAAACTTCATTTTCCGCACCCGCGAGTTCGAGCAGATGGAAATCGAGTTCTTTGTGCCCGGCGAAGACGCCGAGAAGTGGTTCAAGGAATGGGTTGAACTGTGCTGGGACTGGTTCATCGATTTGGGCATCAACGCAGAGAACATGCGCCGCTTCGACGTCCCCGAGGACGAGCGCGCCCACTACTCCGCCGACACCATCGACTTTGAATACAACTTCGGCTTCCAGGGTTCCAAATGGGGCGAGCTCATGGGTGTCGCCAACCGCACCGACTACGACCTGAACTCGCACACGAAGGGCTCCGGCACGGACCTGAGCTACTTCAACCAGGCCACGGGCGAGCGCTTCACCCCCTACGTGATCGAGCCGTCCTTCGGCCTGACCCGTTCCATGATGGCGTTCCTGGTGGATGCGTTCACCGAGGATGAAGCCCCCAACGCCAAGGGCGGCGTGGACAAGCGCACCGTGCTGAAGCTGGATCCGCGTCTGGCCCCGGTCAAGGCCGCGGTTCTCCCGCTGAGCCGCAACGAGGACCTTTCCCCGAAGGCCAAGGAACTCGCCAACACGCTGCGCAAGCACTGGAACATCGACTTCGACGACGCCGGCGCCATCGGCCGCCGCTACCGCCGCCAGGATGAGATCGGCACCCCGTTCTGCATCACCGTTGACTTCGACACCCTCGAAGACAACGCCGTGACCATCCGCGAACGCGACACCATGAGCCAGGAGCGCGTGCCCCTGGATCAGGTGCAGTCCTACCTGGCAACCCGCCTCTTGGGCGCCTAAGCATGGCTGAACTGACGTACCGGCCGTGGCAGGACGGCGACGACCTGACCCTCCTGGAAATTTGGGGAGACGCCGAGTCCGCCCCCGCCGGGCAGTTCCGTGCCGCGCTGGCGCCGGAATCGGACAGCGGCCCGTGGCGCCGGACCATTGTCGCCGAGGACCAGGGCATTCCGGTCGCCGCTGGCGTTGTGTACTCCACCAAGCTGCACCCGGCCCGGTTGTGGGTCTTCGTCGAGGTCGCCAAGGACCACCAGCGCGCAGGCGTTGGCGCCACCTTGCTGACCATGCTGCGCCGTGAAGCTGACGGCGCGCTTGCCGCAGGTTTGGTAAGCACGACGGCGTTGCGCACCAAGGCTGCCCCGGGCACCTCGGGCGCTGAGTTCGCCGAGGCGATGGGCCTGGCTGTGCTGCAGCGGAACAGGGTTGTTGAGGTGGGCCCCGGCGCATTGAAGCTGCCCATGTTCGGCGAGGGCACCGAGGCGGAGGCCGAGGCACGCGTGATGGACCTGGCCACCGGATCGGTTGAACTGACCGACGTCGTGGGCCGCTACTATGAGTCGGTCAACCAGTGGGACCCCACCGGAACGCTGAGCCCCGGTGTTGTTCAGCGCATGTTCCTGGACGACCTCACCGGCGCCCACGGCGCCCTGGTGCTGCGGGCCGAACCGGCCAGCGCCTTCGGCTCCGATGTTGCGCCGAGCAAAAAGGGAAAGATCCAGGCCTTTGCACTCAGCTACTCGCAGGGCAGCATCGACACCTCGGAAGAGGTCGCTGCTGCCGCCTCCGAGGTGTTCCTCGGTGTTGAGCCGGCGCTGGGACGCGACGAGGCGGTGCAGGCCGTGTATGACCTGCTCGCCTTGATCACGCACCAGTACCCGGTGCTCATCGAACTGGACGACTCCATGGAGGCCCTCTCCGCCGTCGTCAATCCCATGATCGCCGTGGGTGCAGCCAAGGTGCGCGGCGCCGAAACGCTGGTCCTCGGGGAGTAGCTCCGGCGGCGGCGGGCTGACCGGCATTTTTACGGCGACTATCCGACACCACGGCCGCGGGCGGCCTTAGATGTCTCCTTTACGTCGCCTACAAAAAATGCCGGCTCAGCCCGTTTGCTGGCCTTCGGCACACTTCCGGCGACAGGCCGCTGCGCTTCTGACCGACGTGACCGGCGACTGAGGCCGGGCCCGCCCGGTGCCAGCTGTCGCCGCACCCGCCACCGCACACAACCACAAGGACTGCTGACAGCCCATGGGCCATTCGCATTCGCACACCGATGAATCGACCCTCACCCGTCCGGAGCTGCGCCGCCGCAAGGCGATGCGGCGGCGGGCCGTGGTGTTGCTGAGCTGGATCCTTGTGCCCCTTGCGGTGCTCACCGTGGTTGCCATGGTGGTGATGTGGCCCGGGGCCGACACGGCGCCGGAGCCCGCCGGCAATCCATACACTGCTGCGCCAGGGGCGAGCATTGACACCGGAACCGTGCAGCGCACATCAACCGAAGACTGCGCACTGACTGACAGCGGCGGCGCGGGCACCAGCTGTTTCATCGCGTTCACGGAAGTCAAGGGCCTGGCCGAGGTGCCGGTCCTCATCAGCCCCGACATCGTCCAGGCCGGGGGCGTCCAGGCCGGGGACACCATCAGCTACCTGAACCTGTCGGGGCTGGCCGCCATCACCGGCGCGGACCATGCCGGGCCCACCTATGTGTTCATGGACTTTGTGCGCACAGTGCCCATGGGACTCCTGGCCGCGCTGTATGCCCTGGTGGTCGTTGCGGTCGCCAGATGGCGCGGGCTGCGCGCCATGGTCGGACTCGTGGGGGCGTTTGGCGTGCTGGCATGGTTCATCCTGCCGGCACTGGCCCAGGGCCAGTCGCCGCTCGGCGTGGCGTTGGTGGGTTCCTCGGCGATCATGTTTGGCGTGCTGTATTTTGCGCACGGATTCTCGGCGCGGACCTCCACGGCGCTGCTCGGGACATTGTTTGGGCTGGGGGTGACGGCCGGGCTGGCAGCCTGGGCCGTGGATGCCGCCGCGCTGACAGGAACCTCGGGCCACAATGCGTACCAGCTGCTGAACATGACCCAGGGCATGTCACTGTCCGGCATGATCCTGTGCGGACTGGTCATTTCCGGTCTCGGCGTGCTCAACGACGTGACCATCACCCAGTCTTCGGCCGTGTGGGAAATGTATGAACTCGCCCCGCACACCAGCACAAAGGAATTGTTCACCTCGGCAATGCGGGTCGGCCGCGACCACATCGCTTCCACCGTCTACACGATTGCCTTCGCCTACGCCGGCAGCGCCCTGCCGGTGCTGCTCATGGTTTCGCTGTTCGACCAGCCCCTGCTCGGTGCGCTCACGGGCGTGGAATTGGCCGAGGAGATTGTGCGGATTCTCGTCGGTTCCATCGGCCTGGTCCTGGCCATTCCCGTGACGACGGCGGTGGCCGTTGCCGTGGTCAAGGCCACGGGAGGCCATCGCGCCGCGGCACCGGCGAAGACCGGTGCGAAACCTGAAACGCCGGAGGCCACGGGGCCCGCATCAGGTCCTCATGCAGACGTCACGGTCGACGCCACCGCTGGGAGCTAAACCACCCCTTGACGGTGGCCGGGGCGGGGAGTAGATTTCGCTCGGGTCCGCGAACCGGCAACCCAGCCGATCCTTGCAGGATCCACGGCGTCGGGAGGCGTCGCGCCATGAAAATTGCCACCAGAACCGTTGCCTGGTTGATAGCGATCCTCGTCGCCCTCCAGGCCGCCAGCATTGCTTACGCGCTCATGTCGGTAGGCCACCTCGTCTTCTCAGAGGGCCAGACCCTCGACCAGAACACCGAGGTTGGCGGTGCCGGATTCGCCCTCCACTCCATTGTGGGCATGCAAATCATCCCCGCACTTTCCATCATCCTGCTCATCCTGGCCCTGATAGCCCGCTCGCGCACCACCATCTGGCTTTCCGTGGCCGTGCTCGTCGCCGTGATCATCCAGATTTTCCTTGGCATGTTTGGTGGTGACATGCCCGCACTCGGCTGGTTCCACGGGCTTGTCGCCTTCGTCATCTTCGTGCTGGCCGGCGTCACGGGACAGCGGGCCGCGGACAGGACCAGCGCCCAGCCGACCATGGCGGCGCCCGCCTGACGGCCATTACTGCATGGTGAAGCGGCGGGCGGCAAGTTTCTGGACGGCGGCCAGCCGGAATGCCGGCCTGAGCACGGTGTGCCGCATTGCCAGGAACGACGGCGGCACCGCCCGCCCCAGCGCCATGTTCAGCCACGCCTGCCTCGAGGCCGCGCGGGCGGCAGCCATCCGGGTGCGCTCGAAATTTTCCAGCCGCAGCCCGGTGGGCTTTCCCTGCAGCGCCGCGGCGATGATGGGGGCAAGGGCTGCCGCGTCCAGCCAGCCCAGGTTCATGCCCTGCCCGCCGATGGGGCTGATTTCATGGGCGGCATCGCCCACCAACGCCGCCCGGCCCGCGACCATGCGCCTCGCCATCCTGACCCGTACCCCAAAAGCGCTGAGCATGCTGTTTGCGCCCGCCTCCAAAACGACGCCGGTGCGGTTCCCGACAATGCCGGCCAGGTCCTCGGCAGTGGCGTGTTCGAGTAGCGAATCGGTGTGAACCACCCACCGGCGCAGCCCGCCGGGCAGCGGAAACGACTCCACGATGCCGCCGGGTTCCAGGTGCAGCACCGCCGCAGCGCCGTCAGTTCCAGTGTCCGGAAAATCGCCCATCAAGTACGTGTCGGGGTAATCGCGCCCGCTGGTGGGAATGCCCAGCAGCCGTCGCAGGACCGAATGCGCCCCGTCGGCGCCGACCACGAACCTGGCCTGGCAGACCTCCTGCTGTTCCACATCGGCGAGGCGGCCGGAGAGCGTCACGAAGGGTCCGGCGTCGTGCATGGAATCCACATGGAAGCCGCGCACGACGGCGGCGGGGTCAAGCTCCCGCACCCGCGCCGCCAACAGGGCTTCCGTGCGGGTCTGGGGGAGCGTGAGCACGAATGGGTGTTGCGCCGAAGGGTGCGTGAAGGACAGCCGGGCCACCTCCCGGCCAGCGCTGCGGGCGATGCCGCGACTGATCTGCACACCCTCGGCCGTCATGCCAGCCGCCACGCCCGCCCGGCCCAGAGCGGAGAGAGCCGGCGGATGAATGCCAATGGCGCGCGACTGCGGGTTGGGCGTGGTGCGCTGTTCCAGGATGCGCACGGTGAGTCCCTCCTGCAACAGCAGCGCGCCAAGGTACAGGCCCACGGGCCCGGCGCCGACAATGGCAACGTCAAACACGCGCTGCCTTAGGGGTGAAGAGCACCAAATTGCGGTAGGGACGCGCAGTCCTGACATGCCAGCCCGGCGGCAGCACGGCACGCATTTCGGCGGCCGTGTAGCTGCGCCGGATGGAGGTCAGGCCGTCGCGCCGGATGAAGGATCCCGGAAAGAACGGCAGCGTCCCCGCCGAAAACAAGGCGTAGCCGATGCGGCTGCGGGCGATGTCGCTGTGAATCACCGTCGTCCTGGCGAGGGCCGCGGAATCTGCCAACAACCCCTGCAAGTCTTCGGGGCTCAGGTGGTGGAGCATGTGGTTGGAAATGACGACGTCGAAGCTGGCCCCTTCGGCGAGCAGCTCGCTGCTGTGGGCGCGACGGAACTCGACGGGTGGGTTCACTGGGCCGGACTGGTTCGCGTTCGACTGGTTCAAGTTGGCGTGCTTCAGGCTCGTCTGGGCGAAGCCTATGGCGCGGGCATCGGGGTCGATGGCGGTGATGGCCAGCCGCAGTCCGTCGCGGGCGGCCCACCGGGCCAGGCCTGCGGCAATGTCGCCGCCCCCGCAGCCAATGTCCAGCAGCGTGGTGTTGCGCGTGGGGGAGAGCAGCGGCTTGACGAGCTGCTTATAGACGCTGCGCCAGCGCGAAACCACCCTGTTGATCAGAGGAAACTGGGCGTAGGTGCGTGCCAGGACGGCCGGGTCGCAGTCGGCCTTGTCCATTTCCTCCACGGCATGGGCGTCCCTGACGGCCAAAAATCGCCGGCGCGGACCGTGGGACGCCTCAGGCATGGCCCGCGGCAACGGCGCCCGGCACGTCCGCAGCGTCCTCGGGCGTCTCCCGGCCGGCCGCCTCCCGGCCGGCGGTGGACCGCCCGTCCGCCGCCGGCACCCCGGCAACGGCGGGACTGAACTTGGTGAAAAGCCCCGTCTCCACTGTCAAGCCCGGGCCGAAGGCCATCCCGCAGATGCCTTCGCGCAGTTCTGTGGCGGGCTGCTCCAGGATGTGTTTGAGGACAAACAACACCGTGGCGCTGCTCATGTTCCCATAGTTGCGCAGCGTCTCCCTTGCGGGGACGAGCTGCTCGACGCTGAGTTCGAGTTTCGCCTGCACCTTGTCCAGAATGCTCCTGCCGCCGGGATGGATGGCCCAGTGCCGGAGCTCTCCATAGGGCAGGCCGTGCAGGGCCGGCGAGCGGGCGAACAGCGGCGCCAGCGCACCCACAATGTGCTCATCGATGATCTTGGGAACGTAGCTGTCCAGGACCATTTCAAAGCCGTGGTCGCCAATGTTCCACGCCATTGAATCTTCGCCAACCGGGGTCAGGACCGTCTCGAAGTGGTCAAGCTCAATGACAGCTGCGGTTCCGGGCAGCTCGCGGGCGGTCACCAGTGCGGCCGCGGCACCGTCGGCGAAGAGGGAGGATCCCATGATGGTGTCCGGGTCGTTTGAGGTGCGCACATGCAGCGAACACAACTCCACCGAAACCACCAGCACCACCGCGTCCGGGTCCGCTTCGCAAAATGCCTTGGCCGCCCGAAGCGCCGGGAATGCCGCGTAGCAGCCCATGAAACCCAGATGGTAGCGCTGCACCGAAGGGTTGAGCCCCAACGCACGCACGATCTTGTAGTCAGGGCCCGGGTTGAAAAATCCAGTGCATGAGACGGTCACGACATGCGTGACGTCGGCGGCCGCCAGCCCGTCACAGGCGGCAAGCGCCTTGGCCGCGGCCTCGATGAACAAGGTGGTGGCCTGGACGGCAAAGAGGTCGTTGCGGGCCTTGGTGCCGGGGTTCAGCAGCAGTCCCGTCGCGCCGTCGTAAAACATCGGGTCCGGGCCGTGGAAGTCAAGACTCATTTCGGCGACCGCCGTGTGCCGGGTGTCGATGGCGGCCGAATCGAAGCAGGTGCGCACCAGCCGCTGCCCCAGGCGGGTCAGCCCGGGCTGGCCGGCAAAAACGTCCCGGGCCTGCTCCTGAACAAGGATCGTGGGCGGAACAGCGGTTTCCAGGGACCTCAGCGTGACCGTCATAGTCCATTCTTAGGGCCTGCGGGCGAAGAACACAATGGGTGGCGGGCAGGGGAGCGACCGCTGATTCGTGGTTGGCCCGCCCGGTGGCCTAGGATGAAAGGGACGCCCGGATTCGTTGTGAATCCTTCCCAAGGGTTGTAAATACGCCCGTTTGGGCCGTAGATGGATGGAGGTGAGCCGCACATGGATGACGGACATAGTCGATCTACCTCACCGCGCGAGCCTCGCCTGCGCCAGCAGGAAACCCCCCACTTTTAATTCCCAACACTCGTGGTGATCCACGGAATGCTTCTGCGTTCCTCTTGGTTTCCACGCCGTGGATGAGAAGCCTGAATGTTTGTTCAGGGTTCAGGGGCGGTTCCCATCCGGCATTGGGTTCGTGCGGTTGCGGTTTTGCAGCACCACCCAACACCCATTTTCCGCACACATTGACTGCATGCACCACGGTTCCCGCCGCGGCGTGCCCCCGTGTGCTTTCACCGGAGGGAACCGGACCATGATCAAATACCCCGTCCAGACGTTTGAGGACAGCGCCGAACTTCTCGGCCGCGCCCTGAGCTCCCATGACCTTGCCGCCGTTTCACGTGCCCTGCTGCCGCTGAACGTCTCCGAGACGCTGGAACAATTGGAACGCCTGAGCACCATTGAACGGGCTGTCGCGTACCGCACCCTGCCCAAGGGCCGTGCCATTGAGGTCTTTGAAGGCCTGGACGCCGCCCTGCAGGCAGACCTGGTGTCGGGGCTGCAGGAAGCCGACGTTGCCGAGGTTTTCGCGGAGTTGAGCCCCGATGACCGTGTCGCCCTGCTCGATGAGCTGCCGGCATCCGTCGCGAACCGCTTGATTTTAGGACTTGACGAGAAGGAACGGGCGCTCACAAGCACCGTGCTTGGCTACCCGCAAGGCGCGGTCGGCCGCTACATGAGCCCCGAATTTGTCACCACGCATCCGCACCTGAGCGTGGGGGAGACCTTCGCCAGGGTGCGGCTGCACTTGGACGATGCGGAAAGCGTGTACACGATTCCCGTCACCGACACCGGCCGGCACCTCGTGGGTGTGGTGTCCCTGCGAGATGTCCTGCGGGCGGACGATTCCGCGCTGGTTGCGGACATCATGAAGAAGCCGTTGAGTTTCGCCGCGACGCAGGACGCGGAGGAGGCTGCCCGCTACTGTGCCGATGCGAAGATTTTGGTGCTTCCCATCGTCGACGCCGAGGACCGGCTGGTCGGCATCTTGACAGTGGACGATGCCCTGCAGATCCTGGAGGATGCCGAAACCGAGGATGCGGCACGCTCCGGCGGCACCGAGCCCCTGCGCCGCCCCTACCTGGCCACCCCCGTTGGCAGCATCGTCCGGGCCAGGGTGGTGTGGCTGCTGGTGTTGGCGCTGGGGGCCACGCTGACCGTCCAGGTGATCGGCGCCTTTGAGGCCACGCTGGAACAGCAGGTGGTGCTCTCACTGTTCATCCCGCTGCTGATCGGCACGGGCGGAAACACCGGCAACCAGGCAGCCACCACCATCACCCGCGCCCTGGCCCTTGGCGACGTCCGCCCGCACGACGTGTTCAAGGTCTTTGCCCGCGAAATCCGGGTGGGCGCGTTCCTGGGCCTGTTGCTGGGCACCCTCGGCTTCGTCATCGCCTCGCTGGCCTTCACCGTGCCCATTGGCCTGGTCATTGGCCTGACACTGCTGGGGGTCTGCACCATGGCGGCCAGCATCGGCGGGCTCATGCCGCTGCTGGGCAAGGCCGTCAAGGCGGATCCGGCAGTGTTCTCCAACCCGTTCATCTCAACGTTTGTCGATGCCGCCGGACTGATCATCTACTTCCTGATCGCCACCAGCATCCTGGGCTTGTGACCCCTAGCCAAAAATACGCGAACTAAAAGTACGACGGCGGGACGGCACCTTTCGCAGGGAAGAGGTGCCGTCCCGCCGTCGACCCCCACCGCCCCAGGCAGTTGGGTGGGATGGAAGATGTGGGTGGGGTTGTGTGGGCGGGGCTAGGCGCCGGCGGCGAGCTTCCCCGAGAACGTGAACAAGATGGCGGCCGACACCTCGGCGACCGGGGCCTCGGGGCTGAAGAGCAGCCATTCCAGCCCGCCCACGAGCGTTGCCCCGAAAATGCCGCCGGCCATCAGCAGCCGGCTGCCCTCGGAGGTGCCGGCCGGGACCAGCGGAAGCAGCGCGGCACCAATCTCGGCCACGGCCTCCCGGCGCAGCACCGACACCGCGTCCTGCCAGGCCCTGTCGGTCCGGAAAATCTCTGCCGCCATCATTTTCGCCAGCGGCTGGTTGCCGGCAATCAACGTCAGCATCTCGGTGACCATGGCCTCGATGGCGCCAAAGCCCGCGGCCGACTGCCGCGCCGTGCGCAGCGTCTCGGCGAGCGAACTGACACCCGTCGTCAGCAGTTCGCCAAACAACTTGTCCTTGGAGGTGAAGTTGTAATACACGCTGCCCTTGGCCACCCCGGCGCGCTCCGCCACCTCGTCCATGGTCGTGCCCGAAATCCCGTGCAGCGCACCGAGTTCCAGCGCGGCGGCCAGAATGGCTTGTTTGGTGGCTGAGATGCGGGGCACGGGGTTCCTCAGGTTTCTTTTGGGGCGGTGGATCCGGGCAAAGACATGGACGACGGCGGGACGGGAGCCTTGCGCTGGCGGCTACATCTCCAGTTCGGGATGCAGCCTCTTGATGGAGAACACCCGCTGGCGGCCGGCACAGAAGGCGCTGACGGCCACGGAGCCCACAGTCAGCAGTGCAAGGAATGTCACCGAGACCCACAACCGGGAGTCTATTCCACCAGTCATCAACTCCCTAAGTCCACTCACAACGTAAGTGGCGGGCATGTACGGGTGCAGGGCCTGGAAGAAGGCCGGTGTGGTTTCCACCGGGTAGGTTCCGCCGGAGGAGCTCAGCTGCAGCATCAGCAGGACAAGGCTGACCACGCGCCCCGCCGCCGTGCCAAACACGATGATGAACATTTGCTGCAACGCCAGGAACGCCACAGTTGTCAGATAGATGAACGCGGCCATGGCCACCGGGTACACCGGTTGCAGGTCAAGGCCCCACAGGAGGACGGCCACCATGATGACCACCTGGCCCAGACCAATGGCAAGGGCCGGCAGCAGCCCGGTCATGACGGAGCGCAGGCCGCCCGCACCGGCAGCAAGTGCACGGGTGGGCAGTGCGCGCAGCAGCAGCCAGGAGATCAAGGCGCCAACAAAGGTTGCCAGGGCGATGAAGAAGGGGGCGAAGCCCTCACCGAAGCTCTTTGATTCATTGGACCATTGCTGGTTGACAGCCACGGGTGCGGCCAACACCTGCGACTTTTGGTCAAGCAGGGCCGAGGAGTCGTTGGGGACCGCCTGGCCGCCGTCGTTCAGCTTGTCGGTGAGCTCATGGCTGCCGGTGGAGAGCTTGTCGGCCCCCGTGGAGAGTTCGGTGCCGCCCGCGAGCAGCTTGCCCGTGCCGTCCGCGAGGTCCGAGCTGCCGCCGCTGAGGGTGGTGGCGCCGGTGGCCAGGGCCGCGGCGCCGTCCTTGGCGGTGTCGGCGCCGGCGGACAGTTGTGCCGCCCCGCCGGAGAGCTGTGCCGCCCCTGCGGCGACGCCGTCCGCTCCCTCAGTTGCGCTTTGGGCGCCCTGGGCCAGGGCTGCTGCGCCGGTGTTCAGGGCGTCTGCTCCCGCGGAGAGCTTTCCTGCCCCGGCGGCGGCATCGCCGACGCCTGCGGTGAGCGTGCTGACACCGGTGGAAACGTCGCCGGCGCCGGCCGAGAGCTGTGCTGCGCCGTCGGCAAGGGGGGTGGTGCCGTCGGTCGAGAGCTGCTGGGCGCCGGCGGCAAGCTGGCCTGCGCCTGTTGCCAGCGGCCCCACTGCCTCCTGCTGGAGCTGTTTCAAGCTGTCAACCAGGGCGCTGGCAGGTGTTCCTGCCGGCAGGCTTTCGGCGCCGGCAATGAGCTTGGCGAGCTGGGCTTCGGTTTGGCTGGCGCCGGCGGCCACATCCCCGGCACTGCCGGCCAGTGTGGCTGCGGAGCCTGAAATTGTTGCTGCGCTCTCCGCGAGGGTGCCTGCGCTGGTGGACAGTGCCGCGGCGCCGTCGTCAAGCTTTTGTGCGTCGGGGATTGAGTTGGCGAGGGAGGTTGCCAGCTCGGAGCTGCCGTCGGCAAGCGTGCTGCTGCCGGCGGCGAGGGATGCCGCGCCGGTGTTTAGTTCAGCCACGCCGCCCGCCAGGGAGCCGGCGCCGGTGGACAGGGCCGAGGCGCCGTCATTGAGGGTTGCGGCCCCGCCGGCCAGGGTGGTGACGCCGGTGGACAGGCTGGTGGCCCCGTCGGCCAGCCGAAATGCGCCGTCCTTGAGGGTTACCGAACCGGAGGCAAGGTCCTGCATGCCAACCACGAGTTGGCCGGCGCCGTCCTTGGCGCTGTCGATGCCCGACGTGACCTTGGCGGAACCGTCCGCAGCGGCGCGGAGTCCATCCCCGGCGTCGTGCAAGCCAACGAGAAGGGCGGAGGAGGCCTGTTCGCCCAACTGGCTGGAGACGGCGTCGCGGACCTGGGCCATGGCCTGCTTGCCCAACACGCTGGAGAGGAAGTTGTTTGAATCGTTGAACTGGACGTCAAGCATGGTCTGCGCCGGGGTGTCGGTGCCGACCGAGACGGCGTTTTCCGAGAAGTTGTCCGGGATGGTCAGGGCGAAATAGTAGGTCCCGTCGGCCACGCCATCTGCTGCGGCTGCGGCGTCGGTCTGCTCCCACTTCATGTCCATGCCGGCCATCAGCTCGGAGGCCAGGTCATCGCCGGCATGCACCGGCTCACCGCCGTTGACAGCGCCCGCATCCTCGTTGACGAGGGCGACGGGCAGCTCGTTCATGTGCTTGTCCGGGGCCTGAAACGCCCAGAGGTACAGGGCGCCGTAAATCAGCGGGATGAACAACATCACCGCAACGGCAATCTTGGGCAGCTTGCCGCGCTTGAAGCGGCTCAGTTCGGTGCCGGAGGATAAAAAGGCAAACATTAAACGGTCTCCTCGATCAATTCGTGCTGTGCTGTTGCTGTCTGTGCAGCCCCTGGTTCTGCTCCGGCCAGGCCTTCGGTGCCGTCCGAGCCTTCGATGCCGTCCGTGCCATCGGAGGCATCCGCGCCGTCCGAGTCATCCGGGTCGCCGGTGCCCGCATGGCTGCCGAGGTCGATGGTGCGAGGCTCGATGCCCAGGCCCGCCCACAGCCCAACATCCAACGACGACGCCGACACCACCACGCTTGTTTCCCCGGCGGCAAGCCAGGCCAGGCGGTCCCAAATGACGGTGCGGGAGTCGGTGCTGCGGATCTGTTCCACGTCATCGACAAACAGCGCTTGCGGTTTGGCCATCATGGCCAGTGCGATGCGGAGCAGGAACATTTGCGTGTCGGTCAGGTCCCAGATGACGGTGTTTGCCTCCGGGATCGGCTCAGCGCCAAAGACCGGGGCGCAAATGTCGGCCACGTCCGTGTCGCTGAGCTTGTGCACGATGGCCCACCACGGCGACAGCCAGGCGCGGCGTTCGCGGAGTGCGGCGCCAACCGTGACGGACTCTTCCAGGTCGTCGATGCCGGCGAAACCGGCCACGGCGCTGATCTTTTGCACGGCACGGAGGTTGCGGGGGAGTTCGTGCCCGCCCACGGTGAGGGTGCCGGCGTCGTGCTTCATGCGGCCGGCCAAGGTGAGCAGCAAGGAGGTTCGGCCGCTGCCGGCGTCGCCCCGCAGCACGCTCAGCCCGCTGCCCAATTCGAAGGTCAGCGGGCCGTAAACAGGGCCGCGGCCTGCTGACAGCGCAAGGTTGTTGGCATGGATCTGCACAGTGGTTCCTTCTCTGGTGGTGATCAGTGGCCGGGCCGCCCGGAAACGGTTCATGTCTCGTCCGGGACGGGGATCCAGCCACATTCAATTCTTTGTACTGACCAGTCAGTTTAGCAATATTTTGACCATCCGTTGCACGCTCACGGCCAGCTGACTGCTGTGAGCTTTTTCACTGTGGTGGCCGCGATGGGTGACTGGCGGGGCCCGGGGCGGCCCCCCGGAGATGCCGGGACGGGGCAGATTCCCGGGCCGGGAGGGTTGCCGCCGGAAGCGGATTGGGGGAGCGGGAGCTTAATTTGGCTGGATTTGAGAGAATTGTCTGGTGACTGTTATCGACATCCCCACCAGCGACACCAAACTGGACCTCCCGCCCCTGAAACTTGGCAACATCACAGTGGAAACCCCTGTGGTGCTTGCCCCCATGGCTGGCATTACAAACACGGCCTTCCGCAGGCTGTGCCGCGAGCACGGCGGCGGTGTCTTTGTCTCCGAGATGGTGACCTCCCGCGCCCTCGTTGAGCGCACCCCGGAGTCCATGCGCCTGATTAGCCACGACGAGGATGAGAAGATCCGTTCCGTGCAGCTCTATGGCGTCGACCCTGAGACGGTGGGCAAGGCCGTGCGCATGTTGGTGGAGGAAGACCACGCTGACCACATCGACCTGAACTTTGGCTGCCCCGTGGCCAAGGTGACCCGCCGCGGCGGCGGCGCGGCCCTGCCGTGGAAGCTGGACCTGTTCACCTCGATCGTGCAGACGGCGGTCCGCGAGGCATCCAAGGGCGGGCTGCCGCTGACCATCAAGATGCGCAAGGGCATTGACGAGGACCACCTCACCTATCTCGAGGCGGGCCGCATTGCGCGCGACGCCGGAGTGGCCGCGGTTGCGCTGCACGGACGCACGGCCAACCAGTTTTACTCGGGCAAGGCCGATTGGGAAGCCATTGCCCGGCTCCGTGAGGCGCTGCCCGACGTGCCCGTGCTGGGCAACGGAGACATTTGGAGCGCCGAGGACGCCATTGCCATGGTGCGCCAGACCGGCGTCGACGGCGTGGTGGTGGGCCGCGGCTGCCAGGGCCGGCCGTGGCTTTTCGCCGACCTGATGGCTGCTTTTGAGGGCAGCGATGCTCGCCACAAGCCCGGCATGGCCGAAGTTTCCGCGGCTGTGTACCGGCACGCCGAGCTTTTGGTTGACACCTTCGACGACGAAAACAAGGCCCTGCGCGACATCCGCAAGCACATGGCCTGGTACTTCAAGGGCTACGTGGTGGGCGGGGAGCTGCGCGCCCAACTCGCCTCCGTCCCCACGCTTGAGGTCCTGCGCGGACTGCTTGACCAGCTGGACATGTCAGAGGGCTACCCCGGTGTTGACGCCGAGGGTCCCCGCGGCCGCGCCGGCACGCCCAAGCGCACAGCCCTGCCTGCGGGCTGGCTGGATCACCGCACCCTGAGCGGTTCGCAACAAGTCGAACTGGTCGGCGCGGAGCTGGACGTCTCCGGAGGCTGAGCCACCCGTCCCGCTGCGTGCATGACGGGTGGGGCGTCGTGGCTGTGGACAGCCTGCAGCGGCCCTCGCCAAATTGGCCCTAAACTTAGGGTTATGTCCTCCGATTTGCAGCCAGTGTACTTGCCCCATGACCAACAACGGTGGGTGCAGGAAGCGCCGAAGACCAGCTTCCGCAGTGTCTTTGAGCGCGACAGGGCCAGGGTGCTGCATTCCTCCGCCCTGCGCCGCTTGGGCGCCAAAACCCAGGTTGTTGCCCCCGACACCGACGACTTCGTCCGGACCCGGCTCACGCACAGCCTGGAAGTGGCGCAGATTGGCCGCGAGCTGGGGCGGACGCTGGGCTGCGACCCCGACGTCGTGGATGCGGCCTGCCTGGCCCACGATCTCGGCCACCCGCCGTTTGGCCACAACGGCGAATCCGTCCTCAACGACCTCTCCCACACCATCGGCGGCTTCGAGGGCAACGCCCAGACGCTGCGGCTGCTGACCCGGCTTGAGTCCAAGGTGCTGACGGCCGACGGCGGCTCAGCCGGACTGAACCTGACGCGTGCCTCCCTGGACGCGTCCTCGAAATACCCGTGGCTTGCCCAGGATGCGCCCTTGATCGACGGGCTGCGGACCAGCAAGTTTGGTGCCTACGCCGACGACCTGCCCGTATTTGAGTGGCTGCGTGAAGGTGCCCCGGCCGGCAAAACCTGCATCGAGGCGCAGGTGATGGATCTGGCCGATGACATTTCCTATTCGGTACACGACGTGGAGGACGCCATCGTCGCCGGCCATGTGCAGCTGAAGTGGCTGGCCAACCAGGACCAGCGCAAGCGCGTCCTGGGCTACACCCGGCAGTGGTATTTGCCCACGGTGGACACCTCGGAGATCGATGCCGCACTGCAGCGGCTCGAGGCCGCCGACGTCTGGGTGCGCCACGCCGACGGCAGCCGGCGCTCCATGGCGGCGCTGAAGGACATGACCAGCCAGCTGATCGGCCGCTTCTGCCAGAGTGCCGTCGGTGCAACCCAGGCCATCTCCGGGACGGGCCGGCTGGCACGGTACGCCGCCGACGTCGTCGTGCCACACGAAACCATGCTGGAAATCGCCGTCATGAAGGGCCTGGCCACCACCTTTGTCATGACCACCGACCACCGCCAGCCCATCTACCAGCGCCAGCAGGACGTCCTCAGCGAGCTGGTCGCCGTGCTCAGCGCCACCGGGGACGCCCACCTGGAGACCATGTTTGCCGCGGATTGGCGGGATGCGGACGACGACGATGCCCGGCTTCGCGTGGTCATCGACCAGATTGCCTCACTCACCGACGTATCGGCACTTGCGCTGCATGAACGCCTGGTGGGGACCGAGCGCACGCTGCTGTAGCCGACGGGATGCCGCCCTCATGGCGGTCCGATCGGCGCCGCCCAGCTGGGGCGGGGGATGAGGCAGAACGGGTGGCCGGCAGGATCCGCGTAGACATGGGAGTCTGGCCCGCTCAGGCGGGTGGCACCAAGGTCCAGGACGCGTTCGCAGGCTGTCTCTACGTCGTCGACCATGACATCAAGGTGCATTTGCTGCGGGTGGGCCGGGTCCGGCCAGCGGGGCGGCACATGGTCCGCGGCGCGCTGGAACGCAAGCCCGGAGCTGTGGTCATTGACGGCGACGACCACAAATTCCTCGGAGCGGTACGTTACGGGCCGGCCGAGCAGGGCCGAATAAAACCTTGCCAGGGACAATGGGTCCGGACAGTCAATCACGAGGTGGTGCAGGCGCCCGATCATGCCGCCGAGACTACCACCGTGCGTGTTAACAGGCCATGGCTGCCACCGGGAAGGGCGGCCCCGGGCGTTACATGCCCGAGCCGTAGCCCTGCATCATTGTCGTGAGCATTTCCAGCTGCTCGGGACTGGCCACGGAGTAAAAAGCGGCGACAGCCCCGGTCAACACCGCGGCGATCCCCACGGTGACGGCACAAACGGCGGCGATCAGCTTCGTGTCGTCGCTGACGCGTCCCTGGGGAGATGGTCCCTGGAGAGCTGTGGGGATCTCCGTGCTGATGGAATTGGTCGTTGTCGTTGACATGGGGCCTCCCGGCGATGTGCGGAACAGTGAATTGGGGTCGCCTGCATGGTCTTTGCAACCGTGTTTGTGCAGGCGTGTCCGCGCCATTGGGGGCAGTTGAATTCTACCTGTGAAGCAGTGGCAGTGGCCCTTGTTGGCAGGGGATGCGGCCGTGATTCCTGCCACCAGCGAGTTCTCCACAGGCGCGGGCCCGAGTGGCTCCCAAGAAAAATATGTCACGTAAACTGGCCGTGTGGCCGGGCTAATTAAACGAGAAGACATTGACGAGGTGCGTACGCGCACCGATCTCAAGGAAATAGTTGACGCCTACGTCACCTTGAAATCAGCCGGAATCGGCTCCTACAAGGGATTGTGCCCCTTCCACGACGAGCGCAGCCCCTCATTCCACGTTCGCCCCCAAATGGGCTACTTCCACTGCTTTGGCTGCCAGGAGAGCGGCGATGTGATCTCCTTCATCCAGAAAATGGACCACATTTCATTTTCCGAGGCTGTGGAGAAATTGGCCGGGCGCATCGGCTATGAGCTGAGCTACGAAGACGGCGGCACAGGCCCGCGCCGCGAAGACATTGGCCGGCGCCAGCGGCTCCTGGACGCACACAAGATCGCCGGCGAGTATTTCCGTGAGCAGCTGCTCACGCCGGCCGGGGCCACCGGCCGCCAGTTCCTGTCCGAGCGTGGTTTTGACCGCGAGGCGGCGGAGCGGTTTGGGGTTGGCTTCGCACCCCAGGGCTGGGAGGCGCTGCTCAAGCACCTCACGGGCAAGGGCTTCACCCAGGACGAGCTGAAGCTGACGGGCATGTTCTCCGAAGGCAACCGTGGGATCTACGACCGCTTCCGCGGCCGGCTCATGTGGCCGATTCGTGACATAGCCGGGGACACGGTGGGTTTTGGTGCCCGGAAGCTCTTTGAAGACGATCAGGGCCCCAAATACCTTAACACCCCGGAAACCACGCTGTACAAGAAATCGCAGGTGCTTTACGGCATCGATCTGGCCAAGCGCAGCATTGCCTCGAAGCGCCAACTTGTCGTGGTTGAGGGTTACACCGACGTCATGGCCTGCCATCTTGCCGGCGTTGACACGGCGGTGGCCACCTGTGGCACGGCGTTTGGTGCCGAGCACATCAAGGTCGCCAGGCGGCTGCTTTCCGATGACGGCACCGGCGGTGAGGTCGTGTTTACCTTCGACGGTGATGCGGCCGGGCAAAAGGCGGCATTGAAGGCCTTTGACGAAGACCAGCGCTTCACGGCGCAGACGTTCGTGTCCGTGGAACCGTCCGGGGCCGACCCCTGTGAACTCCGCCAGCGCAAGGGTGACGAGGCCGTCCATGCGTTGATCCGTTCCCGCCGGCCGTTGTTTGAATTTGCCATCCGCTCCACCCTTGCCAAGTTCGACTTGAGCACTGTGGAGGGGCGGGTGAGCGGGCTCCGGGCCTCCGCTCCGGTGGTTGCCGCCATTCGTGATGGGTCGACCCGGATGGGGTACAGCCAGGAGCTGGCCGGCTGGCTCGGAATGGCGGACCCGGATGAGGTCCTGCGTGCCGTGAGAACCGCCGAGCGGCGCCTGCGCAGCCAGCCGGAAGCCAATGGACAGCAGCACGGACAGGCGCGTTCCGGCGTCGGGCATCAGGGCGGGAACCAGGGTGGCACACAGTCCGGGCATCAGCCCGGGCGGCCCGCCGGCCAACAGTCGGGGCGGCATGCCGGAAATGATGCCGGACGCCCCCAGGGTGCCGCGGCCCACGCCGGCCCGCGAGCTGAATCGACGCCGGACCAGGTCGGGGCCGCGCAGCAAGAGGAAGCCCGGCCGACAATCGCGCGGCCCGACCCGCGCGACCCCAAGGCGCGCATGGAACGCGAAGCGCTGGAAGTGGTTTTGCAGCATCCCGGTTTTTTGACGGCGGGCAATTGGCAGCACTTTGGTGCCACCGAGTTTGTTGTGCCGGCGTACAGGGCTATCCAGCAGGGCCTTGCGCTGGCGGGGGAGTCGGCAGTGGCGTCGTCGCAGTGGCTTGAGGCGGTGCGGGCAAATGTTCCCCCGGAGCTGGAGTCGCTGGTTGCGGAGCTGGCGCTGAGCCCCCTGCCGGCTACGCGGGAAGACACCGTGACGCGCTATTGCCGTGACATCCTGAACCGGCTTTTTGAACTGCAGATCACGCGCCTCAAGGAGGAGCGGCTGGGGGCGCTGCAGCGCATGGATCCGGCCGTGGATCCGGAGAGCTACCAGCTTTTGCAGCGCGAGCTGATGGAGCTGGAAACGGCTCGCAGGCAGCTTCGCGGAGACGGGTAACGGAGCAGGGACGGTCCGATTTCACAACCGGGCAAGGCTTTGTTATTGTTGTTCCTGCACGATCCCCTATAGCTCAATTGGCAGAGCGTTCGACTGTTAATCGAAAGGTTCCTGGTTCAAGTCCAGGTGGGGGAGCCAAGACAAAATTGTCTCCGGTCCTGTTGTGGGCCGGAGGCAATTATTGTGTTGGACGTGCAGGAGCAATCGGATGTAATTCCAGCCGTGAAATCCTGTCGCTAATTCCTGCTAGGATTTAGTTTGCCTCATTCCCCTATAGCTCAATTGGCAGAGCGTTCGACTGTTAATCGAAAGGTTCCTGGTTCAAGTCCAGGTGGGGGAGCTTTTCAGTCAAAGAACCCCGCACTCACCCTGAGTGCGGGGTTCTTTGCGTTGAGCCGGTTCTTCAGGGTTGGCAGGTTGGGGGTTGGCGGCCAACGGAAAACTGCCCGTATCTGAGCGAGGCTTCGCCAAAACAGCCCCTCATCCGGGCGAGGATCTGAATCCGCGAGGGCGAACCCACCCACGGGAGACTTGCCGGAGCCGGCAATCGCTGTTTGCCATTCCAACTGAAAACGTTTACAGTAATTCACGTGGCACGTGATGATGCTCACGAATGAACTCGGGAGCCCGCAAACGGCCCCGGCAACGAAGACGTCCCGCCGACTCAAAGGAGAGTGCACGACATGGCAAACATCCACGATGTTGCGCAGCTCGCAGGCGTCTCGATCGCCACCGTTTCACGCATGTTGTCGGGCGAAAACATCCGCAACCGCAGCGCCGTGGAGCGGGCCATCGCCGAACTGGGGTACCGGCCAAACGCCAGCGCCCGCGGACTCCGCCTGGGCCGCCACCACACCATCGCCGTGATTGTCCCGGATATTGCCAACCCTTACTTCGCCACGTTGGTTCGTGGCATTGAGGAGAGGGTCATGACCAAGGGCTTCCGGATCATCGTTGCCAGCAGCGATGAGCAGTTCGCTGCTGAAACCGAAGTGTTGGGCGGGCTCATTGACGCCGTCGATGCCGTCGCCATTGTGCCGGCGGAGTCGAGCGGACGCACCCACCGCATGCTGGCCGCGCTCGGCAAACCGGTGGTTCTCATCGACCGGACCGTGGGCGAGCATCCGGAGTTTGATCTTGTCCATGTGGACAATGCCGGCGGGGCCCGCATGGCGGCGGAATATCTGCTCTCCCTTGGGCACCGCCGCATCGGCATCATCAGCGGCCGGCAGGAAACACTTCCCGGCCAGGTCAGGCACACGGCATTTGTGCAGGCACTTGCCGCCGCGGGTGTTGAAATCAACGCCGGGGACATCAAAATCGGTGAGTTCACGAGGGAATTCGGCCGGCGTGCCGCGTGCGAACTCATTGCTGCGGGCACGGAGATCACCGCGTTGTTTGTCGGCAACAACACAATGGCCCAAGGCGCCCTGTTGTCCTTCCACGAGGGCGGGGTGTCCATTCCAGAACAGCTGTCCTTCCTCTGCTTTGACGATTTCGATCTCGCGGAGCTCCTTCCCGCGCCGGTCACCGTCATCTCGCGTCCGGCCATCGCAGAGGGTCACGCGGCAGCTGACCTGCTGCTGGCGCGCATCGAGGAAGCCGGGAAAAGCGAACCCGAGGCGTTCCGGCACATGGTGTTGCCGGTGGAGCTGACGGTCCGCGAATCCTGCTCGGCCCCCGCAGCTCCCTGACCCATACCGCAGACTTTACGAAGAAATTCTTCATACCCAAAGGAACCCCCATGACGACCATTGTGCCCAATGCGGATGTGCCCCAAACCGGCAGTGTCCTGGTGATCGGCAGCATCACCTGCGACCTCACAAGCTTCAGCGAACGACTGCCGCAGCCCGGTGAAACCGTGCTTGGCAACAGCTTCACGATGGTGCTTGGCGGCAAAGGCGCCAACCAGGCACTCGCTGCCGCACGGGCCGGCAGCGCCGTCTCACTGATCGGCAGCGTCGGAGACGACTCATTCAGCGAGCTGGTGCTTGGCACCTTGGCCGAGGAACACATCAATACCGACCATGTGCTTCGCGGCGAGGGGCCGACCGGGATTGCCCACATCCGGGTGGACGCCTCGGCGGAAAACGACATTGTCATGATTCCGCTCGCCAACACGCTGCTGAGCCCTGAACACGTGCGGGAATCACTGGCTGCCCCGGGACTGGACGCTGCCGTGGCGTTGATCCAGCTTGAAATCCCGCACGACTCCGCGCTGGAAGCGGCCAAGGGCTGCAAAGCCCGCGGCATCACAGTTGTGCTGGATCCGGCACCCGCCCCGGAGGCTCCCCTCGACGAGGAATTCTGGGCGCACGTGGACATCGTCACTCCCAACGAAACTGAAGCCCGGCTCATGACCGGGATCAGTGTCACGGACCAGGAATCGGCGGCCGAAGCCGGGCGCTGGTTCACCGACCGCGGTGTCTCCCGCGCCGTGGTGACCCTCGCCGGATCGGGGGCGGTCGTCGTCGAACGTCTCGGCGGCAAGGACGACAAAACGACCGAGGTGAGCCTCTGCAAACCGTTCAAGGTGACCGCGGTGGACACCACGGCCGCCGGGGACGCCTTCGCCGGCACCCTGGGAAGCGCCCTGGCAGAAGGGCTCGAATGGGAGTTGGCCCTGCGGCGTGCCATGGCTGGGGGAGCCCTGGCCGTCACGGTGGCCGGAGCCAGCCCCAGCCTGCCGCACCGCGACACCGTCGACCAGTTCCTGGCCCGCAACTAAACCCGCCGGCGCGAGCCACACAGGCGCCGACCACATCGGCGCTCAACAGTCATTCCCACCGAGTGATCCATCCCTCTACAAAGCAGTGGAGTAAAAATGCGAAAAAACAGCGGCACCCTCAACCCGGCACTGTCCCGGGTGATCTCCGAACTCGGGCACACAGATGAACTTGTGGTCACCGATGCCGGCCTGCCCATCCCCGACGGTGTGGAACGCATCGACCTGGCCCTGACCGCCAACGTGCCCGAATTCCTCCAATGCCTCGACGTGGTCCTTGCCGAGGCGCAGGTGGAAGCGGCAGTGGCGGCCAGCGA
The DNA here is from genome assembly GCF_052376555.1 of Specibacter sp. AOP5-B1-6. Classification (NCBI taxonomy): domain Bacteria; kingdom Bacillati; phylum Actinomycetota; class Actinomycetes; order Micrococcales; family Micrococcaceae; genus Specibacter; species Specibacter sp. AOP5-B1-6. Next base: position 134,869 of record NZ_JBQSVT010000001.1, on the reverse strand, counting down.
GATCACCACACACAGCCCCGAGCTCCACGCCGCTTTGCGCGACCGCCTCGACCGGCACAACATTCCCCTTGAGCTGGTGCCCCACACAGACTTCAAGACACGCACCAAAAACGCCAAGGCCGCCGTCCGATCTGGCGAATTCACCTCTTACGCCAACGTGATTCTCGTTGCCGGGGTGGTGTACTGAGATGACCATTTCACTCAGTGGCATCACGAAGTCCTTTGGACCCAACCGTGTCCTGCGCGGCATCGAGCTGAGCATTGAACCGGGTGAGATTGTCTCGCTGGTGGGCGAAAACGGCGCCGGCAAGTCAACGCTCACACGCATCATCGCCGGCGCCTACAAACCGGATTCCGGCCAGATCATGATCGACGGCGGGGCCCGCAACTACCAGGCCCCGCAGGACGCCATGGCCGACGGCATCCAAGTCATCTACCAGGAACTGCGCAACAACCTCTTCCCGCAGCTGGACGTCGCCTCAAACATCTTCGCCCACGACGGCAGCAGCGAATTTGGCCGCTTCTTCGTCAACAAGGACAAGATGCACCGCCGCGCAGCCGAGCTGCTCAGCCAAGTAGGGATCGACGTCGACACCCGACTGCCGGTGGGACGGCTCAGTTTCGGGGAACAACAGCTGGTCCAGATTGCCAGGTGCCTGAACCACTCGGTGCGCCTGCTGATCCTGGATGAGCCGACGGCTGCCCTGGACGAGCGGGAATCCGAGCTGCTGTTCAAGCAGGTGCGCAAGCTGCAGGCGGCCGGTGTCTCCATCATTTACATCAGCCACCGCCTGCCCGAGGTGTTTGCACTCTCCGACAGGATCGTGGTCATGCGCGACGGCATGGTCTCGCTCAGCGGCACCCCGTCGGAGCTGACCGAACAAAGCGTCGTCGCGGCCATGGTGGGCGGCGAAGTGGAGAACTTCTACCCGAAGGAACACCACACCACCGACCGGATTCGGCTGGATGTGAAAGAGCTGCACGGATCCGGCGTCAACGGCGTCTCCTTCCAGGTCCACGCCGGCGAGGTGCTGGGCATAGGCGGCGTCATGGGAAGCGGAAAGGGTGAGGTCCTTCGTGCGCTTTACGGTCTGCACGATTCCAGCGGCACCGTCCAGCTTGACGGCAAAAACATCACCCTCAACTCACCCAAGCACGCCATTGCCGCCGGCATCGCCTACCTCACCCCGGACCGCCAGGCGGAAGGGCTGACCCTGGCCCAGCCCATCTCGCACAACGAATCCCTGGCCACCCTCGGAGGCATCACCCGAAACGGGGTGGTGTCCCGCAAACAGGAACGGGAGCGAAGCCAGGAGATATCGACCCGCCTGAGCATCAAGTGCAACAGCATCGATGACGCGGTGGGAACCCTCTCCGGCGGCAACCAGCAGAAAGTCCTGCTGGCCCGGTGCCTCCTGAGCAACCCCGCCATCTTGTTGATGGAGGAGCCCACCCGCGGTGTGGACGTCGGGGCCAAGGCAGAAATCTATTCCATCATCAACGACGTCGCCGCCCAAGGGGTGGCAGTCGTCCTTGTTTCATCCGACCTTCCCGAACTAGTTGAAATGTCAGACCGCGTCCTGGTCATGCGGGAGGGCAGCATCAACGCTGAACTGTCAGCCCCCGACTTGACCCAGCAGGCGGTCCTTGAACACGCAATGGAGACCCTAGCCCGATGAAAAAAGTATCCCTTTTCAACGATCAGCTGCGTGCTGTGTGGATGTTGGCGCTGGTCGCCATCGCCCTGGTTTTCGCCACGCCGCTGTTCCTGCAGTCCGCCAACATGCTCAACATTCTGCTGACGGCGGCAGTCGTTGCCCTTGTCGCCGCGGGACAGACCTACGTCATCATCCTGGCCGAAATCGACCTCTCCGTCGGTGCTGTGCTGGGCTTCAGCGCAATCATCACCGCATCGGTGATGAGCGACCACGGCCCCGTGGCCGGTCTTGCTGCCGGCCTGCTCGTGGGTGCCCTGGCTGGTGCCATCAACGGACTGCTGGTCACCAAGACCAGGATGCCGTCGTTCATCGCCACCTTGGCCACCATGTCCATTTTTGCCGGACTGACCCTGCAATTTTCCCAAGGCAATCCGATCAAGGTCACCAGCGGGGCCTTCCTGGCACTTGGCCAGGGAAACATGTTGGGCATTCCCACCCCGATCTGGATCATGCTCGGTGCCACCGTGCTCTTTGGCTTCATTTTGGCCAGAACACGCTACGGCCGTGAACTGTACGCCACGGGTGACAACGAAGATGCCGCCCGTCTTGCCGGCATCAACACCACCCGCGTGAAGATCATGGCGTTCATGATCTCCGGCGTCTTGGCAGCCGTGGCAGGCTTCATCCTGACCGCCCGTCTCGGCACCGCCCAGCCCACGGCCGGCAGCGGCCTTGAGCTCTCCGCCATTGCCGCAGTCATCATCGGCGGCACCAGCCTGGCCGGTGGCCGCGGAGCGCTGCTGGGCACGGTCGTCGGTGCCGTCCTGCTGTCCATGATCGACAACGGACTGAACCTGCTCAATGTTTCCCCGTTCCTGCAGGGCGTCGTCAAGGGTGCCGTCATCTTGTTCGCTGTCTACATCGACAGGAACTCCGGGGTGCTCATGCGGATCTTCCGCCAGCCGCCTCCATCGGGAAGCAATTCTGCCGGAGGTTCAAAGGCTGCCGGCGCCTTGGAACTCGGTGCGAGGACGCGCACACCACAAATTGCCGCCGTCACGATTCTGGCCTTGCTGGTCGCTGGCGCCGGAGTGACCACAGTGGTGCGGGCCAACGACGACGACGCTGCGGCCGCCGACAAATCGGCAACCCTAGTCATCTCAACCTTGAACAACCCGTTCTTTGTTTCGGTGGCTGACGGGGCCAAGAGCCAGGCCGCCAAGCTGGGCCTGTCCATGGACGTCCAAAACGCCAACAACGATGACACCCAGTCCCTGAACCAGGCCACCACAGCGTTGGTGAAGAAACCAAGCGTTTTGGTCCTGGACCCCACCTCAAGCGAGGCCGGCGGCTCGATCACTGTTCAGGCCAACCAGGCCAAGGTTCCGGTGGTCGCCTTCGACCGGGTGCCGGACCAGGGCACCCTGGCAGCGTTCATTGGCTACGATGCCATTCAAGCAGGACGAAACGGGGCAAAGGCGCTGTGCGAAGCCATGGGCGGAACCGGCCAGGCGGCAGAACTGCAGGGCATCTCGGGGACCAGCGTCGCCCGTGACCGTTCTGCCGGCTTCCAGGAAGGCATGAAGGCCTGCCCCGGCGTCAAGCTGGTCACTGTCCAGTCCGGTGACTTTGACCGTGGCAAATCCCTGGACGTCACCACCAACATGCTGCAGGCAAATCCGGCCATCACCGGCATTTATGGTGCCAACGATGAAATGGCACTCGGCGCCGTGGCAGCGGCAAAGTCCAGCGGCTTGCTGGATTCAATCAAGATCGTCGGAAACGACGGCATCGGTGACGCACTGGACGCCGTGCGGAACGGTGAAATGTATGCAACCAACGCAGAATCACCGTTTGCCCTGGGCCAGGAAGTCATCAAGATCAGCCATGCGGTGGCGGCCGGGGAAACCGTCGAAGAGTCCACCGTATTGGACGGCCAGCTCGTCACCGGTGACACTGTCGGGCAATTCTGCGACTACCTCCGCGGCCTCGGCGATCAAGCCACCTGCAAGTAGCCAGGCCCGGCCGCCCTCTGCCCCGCATAACTGGAACACACCATTGCAACACCCCACCAGAACATACTCGAACACAAGGATGAACATGACGAAACTGACCCCGGAATTGCTGGCCACGATGGTTGACCACACCTTCCTGCAGTCCACTGGAACACAGGCCGACGCCGAGCAGGCCGCGGCAGATGCTGCCCGCCTTGGCACCTTCTCGGTGTGCGTATCGCCGTCGATGCTGCCCCTGTCAACACCCACCGTAAACGTCACTGCCGTGTGCGGTTTCCCCAGCGGCAAGCACCACAGCCGCATCAAGGCAGCCGAAGCGGGCGCCGCCGTACAGGATGGTGCGGATGAGATCGACATGGTCATCGACGTTGGCGCAGCAGTGGCCGGAAACTTCGATGCCGTGCAGGCCGACATTGCAGCAGTGCGCGCTGCCGTGCCCGCACCCACCGTCTTGAAAGTCATTTTGGAGACGGCCGCACTGACGGACGAACAAATCGTGCGGTGCTGTGAGATTGCTGAGAGCTGCGGCGCAGATTTCGTCAAGACCTCCACCGGTTTTCACCAGGCCGGCGGCGCCACCGTCCACGCCGTCGAGCTCATGGCCAAAACGGTGGGCCCGCGGGTTGGCGTCAAGGCCTCCGGCGGCATCCGCGACTGGGCTGCCGCGCAGGCCATGGTTGATGCCGGTGCCACAAGGCTTGGTTTGTCGGGCACGGAGGCCGTCCTGGCAGGCGGCACCTCCACCGGTTACTAGCCGGCTCGATCCAGGCATAAGAAAGCCGCAATCCCCGCTTCGGCGGGGATTGCGGCGTTTAATGCGAAGTGCCGGCTGCAGCAGGGCTCCAAGCAGCAGGGCTGCGAGCCGGGCTGCCACTCGTGCGGCCCAGCTGTTTCCAAAGTGGCAGGCTAGATCCGGGGGACTGTCCTGGGGCGGACGACGAGCCAGAGCGCCCCCATGGCCAGCAGGATCGAGCAACCCATGATCAGCGCCATGGGCGTCGCCGTTTTCACGCCGATGATGCCCACCACGGGCGTGATGAGACCGGCGAAGCCAAAGGTGGTCGCACCCAGGAGGGACGCGGCCGTTCCCGCCTGCCGGCCATTGCGGGCCAGGCCCAGCACCTGTACGGATGGGAACATGAATCCCGTGGCGCAGATAAAGAACCACAGCGGGATGATCACGCCCCACAAGCCAAAGCCCAGCTGGTCGAAAATGATCATCGCCGCGGCAGCGGCGACCTGTGCAACCGTGGCCCACGCAATGACCCACTGCGGGCCTGTGTGGCGCATGATGCGCGCCGCCAACTGGACTCCCGTCACCACACCCAGGGAGTTCACCGCGAACAAGTAGCCGTATTCCTGGGGTGTGAATCCGTAGGTGGTTTGAAACAGGAACGTGGACGCCGAGAGGTAGGTGAACAGTGCGGCAAAGTTCAGTCCTCCCACCAACAGCGTGCCGACAAAAATCCTGTCGCTGAAAACGGCCCGATACCTGTCGGCGACGCTCACGCCGTCGAACTTGCGCTTTTCAGGGGGCAGGGTCTCGACAATGAAGATAAAGGCGGCGACGACAACCAGCGCACCGTAGGCGGCGAGGAACCAGAAAATGCCGGGCCAGTCCATGATGCCCAACAGCTGGGAGCCGATCACCGGGGCCAGGATCGGGGCCATGCCGTTCACCAGCGCCATGCGCGAGAGCATCTTGACCAGCTGGTAGCCGCCAAAGAGGTCGCGGACCATGGCCATTGCCACCACGCCTCCGCCGGCGGCGCCGATGCCCTGCAGCACCCGGAATACGCCCAGCATGGTGATGTCCGTGGACATGGCTGCACCGACGGACGCGCCCACGTGCAGGGCGGTCGCCAGAATCAGCGGCATCCGGCGGCCGAATTTATCGCTGAAGGGACCAATCACCAGCTGCCCGGCCGCGAAGCCGATGGTGGTTGCGGTCAGGGTGAGCTGGACGGCGGTGGCACTGACGCCCAGTTCATGCCCAATGATGGGGAAGGCCGGCAGATACAGGTCGATGGTGAACGGCCCCAGGGCTGTCAACAGACCCAGTACCAAAACGTAGATCAGCTTTTGCCGACGGGACAGGGCATCGCCTGGGTGAGCGGTGGTGGTCAAGACAGGAATCCTCAAGAATGGTAGTGCGCGCGGGTGTGGGCCAGCCGCCGAAAAGGACTGCCCAATGGTTCATGCTATGTGTTTTTTCAGCACGGGAATGACGACGCCGTAACTTAGTTTCGCTGCCCCGGAACAACAACACCACCGGTTGCTTTACTATTCCGCAACAACGCCCCGGCAAGGCAGGGCCCGCTGAGGGCAGGATGGATGGTAATTTTGACATTACGGTAGTGCCGCCGCAAGGAGGCACTACAAAGATTTCGGGTTCGCGCGGGACTTACAGACTGCACGAACCCTAATTTTGGAGGCGGTCTCAGTGACAGACGGGCAAAAGGACGTGCATGTTGCGGCGGATGAACACCCCACGGCCCATGGATCGGTTCTGGTGGAAGCGGTAAAAACCGTTTCGCGCCTGGTACCGCGCCAGCTTAACGATGAAATTGCGTTGGCCAAGCTCGAATTCGAACACAAAAAATCGCGTGTGAGCGGCGTGGCAATCTTTGCCGCGCTGGCCCTGGTGTTTGTTGTACTGCTGGTCATCGCGCTGGTGGTGGCTGCCATTGCCGGACTGGGCACCATCCTGCCCCTGTGGCTCTCGGCACTTATTGTCAGCGCCGCGCTGCTCCTGCTCATGGGCATCAGCGGACTGGTCGGGTACCGGAAATTCAAGACCTTGCTGCCACTGCTGCCTGAGCACGCATGGCGGGGGATCCGCCATGATCTGGGCATCGCCAAGCAGGGCCGTGACTTTGATCCGGCCACCCTCGACCCGGAACCATTGACACACGAGGAAAAGAAGGAGCGCAAGGCCGAAGCCGAGGAAGCCAAGGCGAAGGCCGCCGCAGAGCGTGCCGCCAAGGAAGCCGAGCAGGGGCCCAAGGCCAACACCACGGAGCTCATCAAGCGCACCACGGCACGCCGCGAGCACCTGCTGGTGCTGCGCGAAGAACTCGTGGAGGAAGCCGACGTCAAGAAACAAGCCGCACATCTTATTGACACCGCCAAGCACAAGGCCAGGGAATCAGCGAACCAGGCAGCCGCCGGGGCAGCGGGCCAGGCAGTTGACACGGTCAAGGAACGCTGGAAGCCGTTGTCCGTGTTTGCCGTCTCGGCCACCGCATGCGTGCTGTTGCTGCGAAAGTTGATGAAGAAATAATTCCACCAAGCATCGTTGCCATGTTCTGCAAGAGCCCTGCTGCGGCGGCTGTTGCGGACCGCAGCATAAACACCAGGGGAGGTGACTGACATGTCCGGGCGTTCCAGCATCCACATGGAAAACTCCAACGCCATCGTCACCATCCCCAACGTCATCACGGTCGTCAGGTTCCTGGGCACCCCCTTGTTTGTGTGGCTTGTCCTGGCCCGACACGAATACGGCTGGGGTGTCTTCGTCCTGGCCATGATGGGCTGCACCGACTGGATTGACGGCTATGTTGCGCGCAAGCTCAACCAAACCTCCCAGCTGGGCAGGATCATGGACCCCCTGGCTGACAGGGTGGCTTTGGTGGCCGTCACCATCACCTTGGTGATGGCCAACATCCTGCCCCTGTGGCTGTTGCTGCTCCTGGTGATTCCCGACGTCGTCCTGCTGAGCGTCACGCTGTACTTCTTCCGCGGAGACGCCGACCTCAAGGTCACCCTGCTGGGCAAGACCCGCACGGCCGCGCTCATGATCGGCACGCCGATGCTGCTGTTGGCCAAGGCGCTTGAATCCGACTTTACGTTTACACTCGCCTGGATCTTCCTGGGTGCCGGGATGATCATGCACGTGATCGCCTTCAGCCAGTATTTTGTGGCGGTTCTGGCCAAACATCGCGAACTCCACCTCCCGAGCAATCCGACGCAGGGCCGCCCATGATGTGGATTGCCGTGGCGTGCGCCGTGGCAGGGGCATTTTTCCTTGCCTTTGGTGCACAACGCCAGGGCAGCGCCGTGCAAAACAACACCGGCGGCCTGGCCCTGGGCGGAGCCGGTTTCCTGCGCCTGCTGCGCAACCCGCGCTGGGTGTTGGGGCTGACGCTGCTGGGCGCCGGGACCGTGTTGAATGTTGTGGCACTGACGTTGGGCACCCTGACGGTGGTGCAGCCGATCGGCGCCATAGCACTGGTGATCACCACCGTTGTGAACTCCCGGGACCAGGGCATCAGGCTCAACCGGGCAACCGTCGTGTCCATCACCGCGTGCGTCGCCGGCAGTGCGTTGTTCGTGCTCATGGCGGTGAATGTGGTGCGTGAAAATACTCACGTCAGCTCCACCGAGGAGCTGACGGTGGTGTTGTTGCTGGTCATCGTCGTCACCATTTTTGGTGGGGCACTTGTCATGTTCAAGCGCCGCCTGAAAGCCTTCTTCTACATTCTTGGCTCTGGTGTCTTGTTTGGCTTCGTTGCCGTGTTGACACGCATCATCTCCAAGCAGATCTTTGATCCCAACGGCTTGTTTCTGCTCAACGTCCAGTGGTATTCGGTGATTGCCATTGCCGCTGCTGGCGGACTGGGCAGCTGGTTTGTGCAAAGCGCCTACGCCAGTGGGCCTCCCGATCTGGTGATCGCCGGGCTGACGGTGATTGATCCGATGGTGGGTGTCGCCATCGGCATCGTCATTTTGGGTGAGCTTCGCGACGATGTTCCCCCAGTGGTGGCAATTGCCATGGCCGGGGCCGCGATACTTGCTATCGTTGGGGTTATTGCGTTGTCCAGGCACCATCCGGATGTGGTTAAGCGGCGCAAAGCTGCAAAAAAGGAACAACGTAAGCAATGAGTCGGCCCGCGGGCTGTTCAACCAGCCACCAGGAGATTTTCCCGTGACATCCAGCCCGAGTGAAAGCGCCCAAAAACCGCTTACCATCTTGATCGCTGCCGACACCTATCCGCCGCATATCAATGGGGCAGCGCAGTTTTGTCTCCGGTTGGCCACGGGCATGACGGCCAGGGGTCAAAACGTGCACGTCATGGCGTGCCGTGAAGACGGCGGCCCCATGTTCACGGAACAGCGCGCCGAAGCAACTGTGCACCGCCTGCGGTCACGGCCGGTCCCGACCCACGAGTACTTCAGGATTTGCCTGCCGTGGGAGATCAAGAAGGACATTGCGGCGCTCTTCGACGTAATCAAGCCGGACGTGGTGCATGTGCAAAGCCACTACATGATTGGCGAACACGTCGTCTATGAGGCCGCCCGCCGCGGCATCCGGATCGTGGCAACCAACCATTTCATGCCAGCAAACCTCAACCCCTTCCTGCCGTTCCCGCAATGGTTCAAGAACATCGTGGCCCGGGTCTCCTGGCGCGACATGGGCAAGGTCATGAGCCGGGCAGACGTGGTCACAACACCCACGCCGCTCGCCGCCAAGGCCATGCATGAACACGCGTTCCTGCGCAAGGTTCTGCCGCTCTCCAACGGCATTGAGTCCGGCAACTACGAGCTTGCCTCAGGCGAAGCAGCGCCGCACAACCCGTACCCGACCGTTGCGTTTGTGGGGCGCCTTGCCGAGGAGAAGCACATTGACGTCTTGATTGACGCAATAGCAAAGACTCCGGCAGACCTCAATCTGCACCTCGTGGTGGTTGGCGGCGGTGAGGTGAAGAACGCCCTGAAAGCCCAGGCTGAGAAGCTCGGGCTGTCGTCCCGGGTGACGTTCACCGGGCTGATCAGCGATGAGGAGTTGCGCGAGGTTTACCTGAAGGCAGATTTGTTCGTTATGCCCGGCACGGCTGAGTTGCAGTCACTTGTGACGTTGGAAGCCATGAGTGCCTCCACCCCGGTGGTGCTGGCCGACGCCATGGCTCTGCCGCATTTGGTGGACCCCGGCGTCAACGGCCACTTGTTCAAACCGAACGACAGCGATGATCTGGCTGAAAAGATTACGTCCATCATGAGCTTGTCTCCTGAAGACCGCGAAGCAATGGGTGCCGCAAGCCACGCCATGGTCGCCCGCCATGGCTTGACGAAGACACTGGACACCTTTGAAGACATTTATCGTGGCGGCAGCTACGAGGATCACGCTGTTTAGGCGTTGACCCCTTAGGATTGTGGGAGTGCTTTTTCTTGAGCCGCAGTGCTCAAGGGAAGCCGCCTTGCATGGGGCCATAGCTCAGCTGGTTAGAGCGCGGGACTCATAATCCTAAGGTCCTCGGTTCAAGTCCGAGTGGCCCTACCATGCAAAATACCCCCGGAATCACGATGATTCCGGGGGTATTTTGCGTATACGGTGGTCGAACACTACGGGCCGCGGCGCCACGTGGGCTGCGGCCCCGGAGGCTGTGCTCAACGGTTTAAATGACCCCTCCAGGCTCCTGGAATGTTGCCTGCGACACGTGAATGCTGTATGTTACTCATCAGTAACATGTTTGGTTCTGGGCCGAACGGTTCACTGTTCACAGATGAGATCAAGCAAAGGAATGCCCGTGTCCAAGGCTGCAGTAGACCTGAATAACCTCCCTTACGCCGACGGCGACTTTTACGGATTTGAGCAGCTGCTCTCCGAGAAAGAGCGGGAACGCCTGCAGGAACTTCGCGACTTCCTGGCCAAGGAAGTCAAGCCGATTGCCACCGATTGCTGGAACCGCGGCGAATTCCCCATGGAGCTCATCCCCAAGCTGGCCGAACTGGACATCATGAGTCCGGTCCACCGCCAGGGCTACTCAAGCCTTTTCGCCGGCCTGAGCCACGCCGAATTCACGCGGGCAGACGCTTCCATTGCCACGTTCATGGGCGTGCACGACGGACTGTTCACCGGCTCCATTGAGGCACTGGCCTCCGAGGAGCAAAAGGCAGCCTGGCTGCCTGACATCTACGCCATGAAGAAGATTGGGGCCTTTGGCCTGACGGAACCGCTGGGTGGTTCGGACGTCGCCGGAGGCACCCGCACCACGGCTGTGCGCGACGGCGACAATTGGATTCTCAACGGCGCCAAACGCTGGATCGGCAACGCGACCTTCTCGGACTGGGTTGTCATCTACGCCCGCGATGTTGCCGACAACCAGGTCAAGGCCTTCATGGTTGACACGACCCTGCCCGGCTACGCTGCCACCAAGATCGAAAACAAGACCGCCCTGCGCGCCGTGCAGAATGCCGACATCACCCTTGAGAACGTCGTAGTCCCGCACGAGTGCAAACTGGCAGGCGGCAACAGCTTCCGTGACACCAACAAGGTCCTGAAAGTCACGCGTCTCGCCGTGGCCTGGCAGGCCGTGGGCCAGCAAATGGCTGCGTTCGACGTGGCCCGCCGCTACGCCGTGGAGCGCCAGCAGTTCGGCCGGCCCATCGCGTCCTTCCAGCTCGTGCAGGACCAGCTGGTGAAAATGCTGGGCAACACCGTGGCCTCCACCGGCATGATGGTGCGCCTGTCCCAACTCGAGGACCTGGGCCAGGCAAAGGACGAACAGTCAGCACTGGCAAAGGCCTTCACGACGGCACGCATGCGTGAGACAGTTGCCATGGGCCGGGGCCTCTTTGGCGGCAACGGCATCGTCACCGACTATGAGATGGCCAAGATCTTCGCCGATGCCGAAGCCATCTACTCCTACGAAGGCACCTACGAGATCAACACCCTCGTCACCGGGCGCGCCATCACGGGCATCTCCGCGATCGTGTAGTCCCGCACCACCCACAACCCACACCCTGCCGCCCGCAGGGCAGCCGCCAGCGCGGCTGCCCTGCGGGTTGCTTGGCTAACCGATCAGTGCGCCATTCATCAGCCGGTCAGGGGCAGCAGTATTGACGGGCGCAGGTCCAGGATGAATTGCAGGGGATTCAAATACTCGTCGCCGCGACGCACGCCCCAATGCAGGCAACTGCCAATGCCGGCACCGTCGCAATGACTCGGGCCCTCCACGATGCCAACGGTCTGGCCGCGTGTCACGGCATCGCCTGGCTTCAGGGTGGAGACGACAGGTTCAAAACTCAGCCGCAGGCCGTCCGCCACGGCGATTGTCAGCACCGCCCTGTTTACCACGACGCCGGAAAACGTCACCACGCCGTCCGTGGGGGCGAGCACGGCAACGCCCTGGGGCGCCGCCAGGTCGACGCCCCGGTGGCCGCTGAGCCATGGCTTGGCTGGCGGATCAAAGGCGTGCACCACTCGGGGTTTGCCTGCCAGGGGCCAGTCCCAGGCGAGTGAGGCTGGCAGGGGAGCGGCCGCCGTCGAACGGGCATCGGTAAAAGCTGCGGCCGCAGGGGAAGTTGCAGGGGCGGGCAGGAAGACCATGGCGGCCAAGAGGATGCACAGCAGATGAGCACTCCGGGGGCGGGATGCCGGGCCGGGGCTGTTGCGGGTGCGAAGCAGGGTCCTCATCCCTCCATCGTGCGCCTCGCGGGAGGCTCGGCAGCGGCCGCCGGGAAACTTGTGGACAAATGCCGTGGCGGACCGGGCTGTGGGGGACTGAAACTGGTCAGCCGGCAATGCTGCTCTGTAGTAACATTGACAGAGCAGTGTGCAGTTTGGGCACTGACTACGCGCACCCCACCCTGATGAGGTACCGAGATTCTTCTTGGATCCTGCTGATGGATTGTGCCCATACGGTCCGCCCCACGGCGGTTTATGGAATGCACGATGGGTGCCAGGAGCAATGGATTCGGCCCTGGCCGGAACCAACACGCTAAACAACCGTAAAATTATCAGAAGGAGCGTCGGCATGCCCGTCGTAACAATGCGCCAGCTGCTTGACAGCGGCGTCCACTTTGGACACCAGACCCGTCGTTGGAACCCGAAGATGAAGCGATTCATCCTCACGGAGCGCAACGGCATCTACATCATCGACCTGCAGCAGTCACTGTCTTTCATTGACCGCGCTTACGAGTTCGTGAAGGCCACCGTTGCACACGGCGGCACCGTACTCTTCGTCGGCACCAAGAAGCAGGCTCAGGAAGCAATCGCCGAGCAGGCTACCCGCGTGGGCCAGCCCTACGTGAACCAGCGCTGGTTGGGTGGCATGCTCACCAACTTCCAGACGGTTTCCAAGCGCATCTCGCGCATGAAGGAACTCGAAGAGATCGACTTCGACGACGTTGCCGGTTCGGGCCACACCAAGAAGGAACTCCTGCTCCTCAAGCGTGAACTGACCAAGCTGCAGACCAACCTCGGTGGTATCCGCAACCTGACCAAGGCACCGTCCGTGCTCTGGGTTGTTGACACCCCGAAGGAACACCTCGCCATCGACGAGGCGCACAAGCTGAACATCCCCGTTGTGGCCATCCTGGACTCCAACTGCAACCCGGACGAAGTTGATTTCCCGATTCCGGGCAACGACGACGCCATCCGCTCCGTTGCACTGTTGACCCGCGTGATCGCCGACGCCATTGCTGAAGGCTTGATCGCCCGCAACAACAAGGCAACCGGCAACGAAGAAGCACCGGCTGAGCCCTTGGCTGAGTGGGAGCGCGAACTCCTCGAAGGCGACAAGGCTGCTGCCCCGGCAGAAGCTGCTGCGGCTCCGGCCGAGGCACCCGCCGAAGCCGCTGTTGAAGCTCCGGTCGAGGCAGCTGCCGAGACCGCTGTTGAAGCACCCGCCGAAGCCGCTGTTGAAGCACCTGCCGAAGCTGCAACCGAGAAGTAAGAACTTTTCCTGGCAGCAACTGACCGGGGAGCAATCCCTGCAGGAAGCAGCCACGCATGGTACCAGATGCTGGCAGGATCGCACCGCCCACAAGGCAAAGCGGTCCTGCCAGAACTGGCCTACTACTGATTTACATACTCAAACATCTACACTGAGGGGTTCATATGGCGAACTACACCGCCGCTGATATTAAGGCTCTGCGCGAGCGCACAGGCGCTGGCATGATGGACGTCAAGAAGGCTCTCGACGAAGCCAACGGCGACGCCGACAAGGCCATGGAGCTCATCCGCATCAAGGGCCTGAAGGGCGCCACCAAGCGCGAAGGCCGCTCAACCGCTGAAGGCCTCGTTGCCGCAGCCGTTGACAACGGTGTTGGCGTCATGGTTGAGGTCGCTTGCGAGACTGACTTCGTTGCCAAGGCTGCTCCCTTCATCGAGTTCTCCAACAAGGTGCTGGCCACGGCCATCTCCTCCGGTGCAGCCGATGTCGAGAGCCTCCTGGCTGTCGACGTTGACGGCAAGCCGATGTCAGAGGTTGTCATCGAAGCCGGCGCACTGCTGGGCGAAAAGATTGCCATCCGCCGCCTGGCCCGCGTTGAAGGTGCCACGGTTGACTCGTACCTGCACAAGACGTCCAAGGACCTCCCCGCGCAGGTTGGCGTGCTCTTCGCCATCGACGGTGACAACCAGGAAATTGCGCACGACGTAGCCGTGCACATCGCTGCCATGTCACCGACGTTCCTGACCCGCGACGAGGTTGCTGCCGACGTCGTCGAAAGCGAACGCCGCATTGCCACCGAAACCGCGCAGGCCGAGGGCAAGCCCGAAGCAGCCATGACAAAGATTGTTGAAGGCCGCCTGACCGGCTTCTTCAAGGAGATCGTCCTGGTTGACCAGTCCTTCGCCAAGGACGCCAAGAAGAGCGTTGCCGCTGTTCTGGCCGAAGCGGGCGTCAAGCCTGTTGCCTTCGCACGTTTCCGCGTCGGAGCGTAATTCACTTTAGTGAACTAGCCGGATGTGACGAAGAAAGGGGTGACCGCGAACTGCGGTTGCCCCTTCTTTGCATCCAACGTCGGATAAGATTCTAGACGCAGCCCTTCACCATGCCCCGCGCGAGATGAAGGCAGCACCCCGAACCACTGCACGCAAACAACTGACGCGCCACAATCCAAGCGCCACCAGCCAACGCCGGCACCTACGGAAGGCACCATGACCACGAATATTTCGCAGACCGCGCCCAGCACCGCCGCACCAGCAGCAGGAACAGACAAACGCCGTCGAGTCCTGCTGAAGCTCTCCGGCGAAGTTTTCGGCGCCGGCAAGCTCGGTGTCGACATGGACACCATCCGGGACATTGCCAAGCAGATCGCCAGCACCGTCGACACCGTCGAGGTCGCCATCGTCGTGGGCGGGGGCAACTTCTTCCGCGGTGCCCAGCTGTCCCAGGCCGGCATGGACCGCTCCCGGGCCGACTACATGGGCATGCTGGGCACGGTCATGAACTGCCTGGCCTTGCAGGACTTCCTGGAACAGGCAGGAGTCGACACCCGGGTGCAAAGCGCCATCACCATGGGCCAGGTCGCCGAGGCGTACATTCCGCGGCGCGCCATCCGCCACATGGAAAAGAGCCGGGTTGTCATCTTTGGCGCCGGTGCCGGACTGCCGTATTTTTCCACTGACACCGTCGCAGCCCAGCGTGCGCTGGAAGTTCATGCCGACGTCGTGCTGATGGCCAAGAACGGCGTGGACGGGGTTTACACGGCAGACCCCAAGAAGGATCCGACAGCCGTCAAGCTTGACCACTTGAGCTACGACGAGGCGATGGCCCGCGACATCCGGGTCATGGACCAGACGGCATTTGCCCTCTGCCGGGACAACAATGTTTCCATGCTCGTCTTCGGCATGGAAGGCGAAGGCAACGTGGCCCGCGCCATTCTGGGTGAGGAACTTGGCACCATGGTCACCCCGTAGTCACGGGGATGGGCCGTCGTGACTGTGGCTGGCCCCGGCCGCCACGCAGGTCACGGTAGGATGGATTCAGATTTGCCGCGGGTTCCGTCGCGGAACAGTTGTGTAGTCATTTATTGAGGGAGAGACGCGTGATCGAAGAAACTTTGCTCGAGGCCGAGGAAAAGATGGATAAAGCCATCGAAGTTGCCAAAGAAGAGTTCTCAGCGGTCCGCACAGGCCGTGCCAACCCCGCCATGTTCCACAAGGTCATGGTGGACTACTACGGTTCACCGACGCCGCTGCAGCAGCTGGCCGCGTTTGCCGTGCCGGAAGCCCGCACGCTGCTCATTACGCCCTTCGACAAGACCTCGATGCACGAAATCGAACGGGCCCTGAGTTCCTCCGAGGTCGGTGCCAATCCCTCCAACGACGGCAACGTCATCCGCATCATGATGCCGGAACTGACGCAGGAACGCCGCAAGGAATACGTCAAGATCGTCCGCACCAAGGGTGAAGACGCCAAGATTTCCGTGCGAAACATCCGCCGCAAGGCCAAGGAGCAGCTGGACAAGCTGGTCAAGGACGGGGACGCCGGTGAAGACGACGGCGCCCGTGCCGAGAAGGAATTGGACACGCTGACCAAGTCGCACACCGAGAATATCGATGAGCTGCTCAAACGCAAGGAAGCCGAGCTTCTCGAGGTCTAATGTCCGACCCCAAGAATGCGCCGGCCGGTTCCGCAAAGGAGCCGGCCGCGGCAAATCCAGAGGCCGGTCTCATGCCGGCACCGGCCGATTATCAATTTTCGAGCCGGAAAGCCCGCCGCCATGCTGAGCTGACGGGCATGATTCCCATCGTTGTGCCCAAAACCCAGCCCGCTGAGGAGCAGCCACAGCGGTCTTCCGCCGGGAAGGACGACGGCGACACCGGCCCAGGCGGGTCCGGTCCCGACGGATCCAGCCCTGACAGGACGGCCGGCCCAGCGACGGAGCCCGGGGCGAAAGCTGACGACGGCAAGCAGAAGCCGGACGATGCAGCGGCACCTGCCAAAGTTGCGGCGAACACCGGAAAGGCTGACGCCGACGAGAAGCGCGACGCTGCAGCGGCACCCGCCAAAGTTGCGACGAACACCGGAAAGACCGACGCCGACGAGAAGCGCGACGCTGCAGCCGCACCTGCCAAGGTTGAAGCGAACGACGCGGTGTCCGGACAGGCTGCCACGGCGCCTGCTGTCGCACGAAGTGAGAAGGCTGGGCGGAAGCCGCGGAAGAAACGCGCCAACGGCTCCGCTCCCTTGACGACCGATGCTGCAGTGGCCGGGCCCAAGGACAGCTCCTCAAAATCTGCGGTGAACGCTGACCGCATCAAGGCTGCCGGCGCTGGCGCTGATGCGGGACCCGCTTCCGCAAATTCCGGCGCTGACGCGGGACCCGGTTCCGCAAAGTCTGGCGCTGTTGCTGCCGCGACAGAGACAGCATCGCCCAAGGCTGCGGGGACGAAGGAATCCTCAGCCAGGTCGGGGTCCAAAACCGCTGCAAGCAAGCTCAAACCGGCGGACGAAACCGGAAACAAGCTCAAACCGGCAGGCGAAACTGCAACCAAGGCGCAACCGGCCGTGGCAGCGGAGGCTGAGTCCGACGTCGAACTTTCTGAGCAGGCATCAGCTCCGCGCCCGGTTTCAGCAGCTCAGGTCACCGGCATTCCCGTGATTCCTGTGCCGCAGGTCCCCATCGCGGCCATGCCCGCGGCTGCCACCATAGTCAAGGCGCCACGAACCCCGAAAGCCGGCCGCGACCTGCCGGCGGCCATTAGTGTCGGTCTGGCACTGCTCGTGCTCGTCCTTGGATCGCTGTTGTTCTACCCGGCGGCTTTCGTCGCCGTCGCCACAGTCTTTGCGTGTGTCGGTGTCTGGGAAGTCAATCGCGCCATTGCCGGCAAGGGCATCAGCGTGCCGTTCACTCCCGTCATGGTGGGTGCGTTGGCCATGCCCGCGTCCGCCTATTTTGCCGGTGCCGAGGGGCTCCTTTTCGCTCTTGTCGCCAGCACCGGTGCCACGGTCCTGTGGCGCTCCCTTGACCCTGAGCCGGGCGCTGCCAAGAGCATCCTGGCAGGAGTGTTTTCACTCATGTGGATTCCGTTCCTGCTGAGTTTTGTGTTCTTGATGCTGCGGGGGGAGCAGGGCCCCACCGCCGGGATGACGTTGGATCTCAACGACATCAACCCGGGCGTGGTGCAGGTGGTCATTATGCTGCTCTTGGTGGTCGCCAACGACACCTTCGGGTATCTGGTCGGAGCGCTCTTCGGCAAACATCCGATGGCGCCAAAAATCAGCCCCAAGAAATCCTGGGAGGGGTTTGCCGGTTCGCTGGCAGGGGCAACGCTGGTGGCCATTCCAGCCACAGTTTTCCTGCTTGACCAGCATTGGTGGGTGGGCTTTGCCCTGGCCATTGGTATGGTCTTTGCAGGCACAGGCGGCGACTTTGCTGAGTCCATGGTCAAGCGGGAGCTTGGCGTCAAGGACATGAGCAACTTGTTGCCGGGCCACGGCGGAGTTATGGACAGGCTGGATTCAATCCTGTTCGCGGCACCCGTGGCATATGCCATCTTTACCCTGTTAGGCCGGTTCTAAAGCGCCACACCCGGTGCCCGGCAAGTTGCCAGCCATAGAGAAAAGTTCAAGGAATGACTGTGACAGTGGATAAGACGCCCCGGACCAACACCAAATTCAAGGTGGTGGGTCCCAAGCAAATTGGCTATAACGTCAAGCAGGTCGACGTGTTCCTTGAACGTGCCCGGGCCTACTTCCTGAACACAGACACCGATGACAAAGCCATCACCAGCTTTGACGTGCGCACCGCCGCCTTTGACCCGGCCCGCGGCGGGTACAACGCCCAGGCCGTCGACGCCGCCATGGACCGGATCGAGGATGAGTTTGTCCTGCGCGAAAAGGAATTGCTGATCGTCGCCGAGGGTGAAAAAGCGTGGATGATGAAGATCGGCAAGACGGCGTCTCTGCTGCGTGCCCGCCTCCACCGCCCCGACGGGGAACGGTTCAGGCGCCCCTCCCGCAAAAGCACCCAAAGCTACAACGTCAACGACGTCGACGTGCTGTGCCGCGAACTGCTCGTCTACATTGAAGACAACGGTGAGCTCAGCGTCGACGTGGTCCGTCGGGCAGTGTTCGCCCCTGAAAAGGGTCCGGACGGGTACGAGGAAAGCCAAGTGGACGCGTTCCTTGACCGCGTGGTTGAGCTGATGGCTTCGATCGACCCGCTGCCCTCAAAGTAGGCGACAAGCCCCGGTCAGCCGGTCTGTGACCTGGGATCCTCCAGGGCCAGGGGGCGCTCAGGCACATGCAGCCTGGTCATGAACCGGGAGAGCGTTGAGCTGCGGCGGTGCCGGGTGGCCTTGGAAACCACGGTCGTGACCAGGAAGGCCGCCGGGACCGTCCACGCCGCCGGCTGCGTCAGCAGATCGCGCCACGGCGAGCCGGCCGCTGTCTGGGCGCCCACCAACATCGCGGTTCCGCATAGGACTCCGCCTGTCAGCATGCCTGCAACGGCTCCGGCGTCGGTCAGTCCGCGCCACCAAATGCCCAGCAGCAGCAGGGGACAGATCGTGGATGCCGTGAAGGCAAAGACCAGGCCCACGCTGCCGGCCAGCCCCAGCGAGTCGGTCACCATCGCAACACCAAAAGGCACGACGCCGGCGAAAACGGCGGCGATCCGGAACCCCCGCACAGTGCCGCCCAATACGTCCTGGCTGATGACTCCTGCCAGTGAGACGACCAGGCCCGAGGTGGTGGACAGGAAGGCGGCAAAAGCTCCAGCCACCACCAGGGCAGACAGAAGATCCCCGCCCAAACCCCCAATCAACTTCCCCGGAAGCAGCAGCACCGTCGCATCCGGGTAGCCGTTGGCCGCCAACTCCGGCAAAAAGGCCCTGCCCAGCACCCCGTAAATGGTGGGGAAAAGGTAAAAAATGGAGAGCAGCCCCAAAACTATCAGCGTCGTGCGGCGGGCGGCAGCGCCGTCGGGGTTGGTATAAAAGCGCACCAGGACGTGGGGGAGGCCCAAGGTGCCAAACAGGAGGGCCACCATGAGGGACAGCGTGCGATACGTGGAGTCTCCCGCGAGCGGTTCGGCGGACGGAAACAGCTCCGTGCCGACGGGAAGTGCCGGCCCGGAGCCGGTGGTGCCCGTGACCAGGAGCAGGATGAAGATGGCCGGCACGGCGAGTGCTGTGAGCTTGAGCCAGTATTGGAAGGCCTGGACGAAGGTGATGGAGCGCATTCCGCCGGTGACAACCGTGAGGCAGACGACGATAACAACGGAGCCCGCGCCAACCCAGGATGGCAGCCCCGTGGTGGTGCGGATCGTCAGCCCGGCGCCGTGCAGTTGCGGCACTATATAAAACCAGCCCACCACGACCACCAGCAGGCTCGTGACATAGCGGGCAGTGGTTGATTCCAGCCTGGCCTCGGCAAAATCGGGGATGGTGTAGGCGCCGGAACGGCGCAGGGGAGCGGCCACGAAGAACAACAACATCAGATATCCGGCCGTGTAACCGATGGGGAACCAGAGGGCGTCGAGCCCGGAGATGACGATGAGCCCGGCAATGCCAAGAAAGCTTGCTGCCGAAAGGTATTCCCCGCCAATGGCCGAGGCATTCCACCACGGCCGGACAGTGCGTGAGGCGACATAGAAATCGCTCGTTGTCCGGGAGATCCGCAATCCATAAAACCCGATCACGGTGGTGGCAACGGACACAAGAATGAGGGCCGTGTAGCCAATGGCCGGATTCATTTCTCATCCACCAGATCGCGGTACTGATTTTCATTTTTTGTTGCCGCCCGCACATAGAGCCAGGCGCAGGCACCAATGATGGGGTAGATGCCAACACCGAGCAGAAGCCAGGGGGCGGGAATGCCGAGGATCAGCCAGTCCGAAAAGAAGGGCACCCACCGCACGAGCGCCCAGCACAACAGCAGGGCAGCAGTGAAACCGGCCGTCACCACCAAGGCCAGCCGCAGCTGGGAGCGGATCAAGGAACGCACCATCACTTCGCCGACGGCTGTTTGCTCGGCAACTTCCTGCGACACGCTCGTGCCGGGCGGGATGTGGCTGGCCTGCGTGCGCGGGGCGGCAACCCTGACCCGGCCCGCTGCCGGCGGGCGGCTGGGACCGATCGTCATTGGGCGTGTCCTGGCATCATGAGCTGGGACGCACCCTTGTGGCCTGCAAATGCTCGCGCAGCACGGGCACATGCCTGCGGCTGACGGGCAGGACGGCGCTGCCCACCGACACTGTCGGCTTGGCAGCGCTGAGCTTCCAGGCACTGACAAAGTGTAGGCACACCAGATATGAGCGGTGAATGCGGATGAAACCCGACTCGGCCCACTGCTGTTCCAAATCAGCCAGGGGCACCCGGATCAGGTAGCTGGCCTCGGCAGTGTGCAGCCTGGCGTAATCGCCCTGGGCCTGCACGAACTTCACCTCGTCAAGACGGATGAGCTTGCTGACCCCGCCCTGGTCGACGGTGATCATCTCCACCTCATCGTCGACAGCAGGGTGTGCCACCAGTTCAACGACCCGGTCGATCGTGCGGGTGAGCCGCTCGGTGCGAAGGGGTTTCAAGAGGTAGTCGACGGCGGCCAGTTCAAACGCTTCAAGCGCCCTGTCGTCGTCGGCTGTCACGAAGACGACCACTGGCGGGTTGCTTGCACTGCCAATGACCTTGGCGAGTTCCAACCCCGACAGGCCCGGCATGTGGATGTCCAGAAACACTGCGTCAACGGTGTTCACGCTGAGCAGTTCGAGGGCTTGTGCGCCGCTGATGGCCCGGTGGATGGTGCCGACGCGCGGGTCCCTGCCGAGCAGGAAGGCGAGCTCTTCGACGGCGGGCAGCTCGTCGTCGGCCACAAGGACATTAATCATGTGGCTAAGCCTAACGGCCGAGGGGCCCCAAACGAGCGTAGCGAGGGGTGGGAGCGGGTGGGGAGCAGCGCGTTTAGGGGAGGCTGTTAGGCGGTAACGGGGCCAAGTACCGCAGCGCCCGCATCAAGCGTCGTGGCCGGGTTGGTTCTTCGGCACTGTCATGGTGATGAGCATGCCGTGACCCACGCCCGTGTCGACGGTGAGCCCGTGGTCGTCTCCGTAGACCTGCCGCAGGCGGGCGTCAACATTGCGCAGGCCAACATGCGTGCCGTCATGCTGGCCGGCCAAGACCAACCGCAGCTGCTCCGGGTCCATCCCCACGCCGTCGTCCTCTATTGTCACCTCCGTGTAAGCGCCCAAATCCCTGGCACAAATCTGCACCAGCCCGCTGCCAACTTTCGCCTCGAGACCGTGACGGACGGCATTTTCAACCAGCGGCTGCAGACTCAGGAACGGTATCACCGTGCTGAGGACTTCGGGGGCAATTTGCAGGCTGACCTGCAGGCGGTCGCCAAATCGGGCATTCTCCAGCAACAGGTACCTGTCGATGCAGCGCAGCTCCTCGGCGAGCGTGGTGAAATCCCCATGCCGGCGGAAGGAGTATCGGGTGAAATCGGCAAACTCAACCACCAGGTCCCGGGCCCGCTGCGGGTCGGTGTTGATGAACGAGGCAATGGCGTTGAGCGAGTTGTAAATGAAATGCGGGCTGATCTGCGCGCGCAGGGCCCGCACCTCGGCTTCAGCCAGCAAGCTCCTGGACGAGCCAAGCTCGGCGAGCTCGAGCTGGGCCGACACCCAGCCGGCCACCTCATTCGTTGCCCGGACCAGGCCGGCGGAGGGCGCCTTCGACAGGATGATCACTGTGCCCACGGCCCTGGACTCCACCTTCAGGGGACAGATGACGGCGGCCTTCAGCTCACCGCCGTGCAACGGGAGCCCCAGCGCCTCGCGCAGTGGCCGGTCCAGCGTGGCCACCTGGGTGCGGCCGTTGCTGAGTGCCTTGGCCGCCAGATTCATGACGACGTCGGAATCGGGCTGCTTGGCAGCGGCCCCTGCCCCGTCCCAGGCCAGCAGACGGGAGTCGTCGGTCATGGCGATCGCCGCACAGTTGAGCAGCGCCCGCAGCTGCTTGCTTGCCTTCAACGCCCCGGCAGGTTCCAAGCCGTTGCGCAGCTGTTCGCCTGCGGCCGCCGCCGAATGCAGCGCCGCAAACGTTGCGTGTTCGGCGTCGGTGCCCAACTCCCGGTACGACCGCGAAAGCCGGAATCCAACGGCGGCCACAATGGCGACGGCGGCAGTGACGGCTGCGATGGCGGTGATGAGCAGGAGCGTGGAATCGCTCAGCACGGGAGAGGACATGGTGTAAAGACTAGCGGGAGATCGGCTGGGCCGGATTCCGGGGGAATCTGCCGTTCAGCGCAGCGTCAATGCCGTTCACCGCGGCACCGGCCGAACAGGTCGAAATGGTGAGCCGCAACACTTCATAGTGAAAGGGATCACATCACCCAAGGAGGAATGATGGGTAATTCTGCCCACGCAAGCAATGAAGGTCCGGTGGACTTTGCAGCGGAACAGAGCTCGGTAGAGTTTCAGGAGCTCCGCAAGTCACACAGGAATTTTGTTTTCCCCGTCGCCATCGGATTTTTGGTCTGGTATTTTGCCTACGTCCTGCTGGCCGCTTACGCCCACGACTTCATGTCAATCAAGGTCTGGGGCAACATGAACATTGGCCTGATCATGGGCCTGCTCCAGTTCGTCACAACTTTTGGCATCACCACCTGGTATGTCACCTACGCCAACCGGAAGCTCGATCCCCAGGCTGCCGTCATTCGCACGCGCCTGGAAAGCCAGATCGCTGCTGCCGACCAGACCAAGGAAGAGGTTTAGCCCGTGAGCCTGTTCGCCATTCTCCCCACTGTTGCCCCGTTGGCAACGCTCGCTGAGCAGACCAAGGAAAAATCCTGGATCAACATCTTGATCTTCGTTGGCTTCGTTGCGATCACCATGATCGTGGTGTTCCGGGCCAGCCGCAACAACAAAACGGCTGCTGACTACTACGCGGCCGGCCGGTCCTTCTCCGGCGGCCAAAACGGAACAGCCATTGCCGGCGATTATCTTTCGGCGGCGTCCTTCCTTGGCATCACCGGTGCCATTGCGGTCAACGGCTACGACGGCTTCCTCTACTCCATCGGCTTCCTCGTGGCCTGGCTGGTTGCGCTGTTGCTCGTTGCCGAGCTGCTGCGCAACACCGGCAAGTTCACCATGGCCGATGTGCTCTCCTTCCGCCTCAAGCAGCGTCCCGTGCGCATCGCAGCAGCCACCACCACACTTGTTGTCTGCTTCTTCTACCTGCTCGCGCAGATGGCCGGTGCCGGTGGACTGGTGTCACTGCTCCTGGGCTTCGACAACTCCAACAAGGTTGGCCAGAACATTGTCATCGCCGTCGTTGGCGTGCTGATGATCGTGTACGTACTGATCGGCGGCATGAAGGGCACCACCTGGGTGCAGATCATCAAGGCGTTCCTGCTCATCATTGGTGCAGCGATCATGACGATCATTGTGCTGGCCATGCACGGTTTCAATCTCTCAACCTTGATGGACGCCGCGGTGCAAACCTCCATTAACGAGGGCGGTGTGGGCGAGGCCCTGCTGAACCCGGGCGCTGCATACGGCAAGGCTCCGCTGGACTTTGTTTCACTGGCGTTGGCGCTGGTGCTGGGAACGGCCGCTCTGCCGCACGTGTTGATGCGCTTCTACACGGTCCCGACTGCCAAGGAAGCCCGCAAGTCCGTGGTTTGGGCCATCTGGCTCATCGGCGGCTTCTACGTCTTCACACTCGTCCTTGGCTACGGTGCAGGCGCCTTGATCGGCAAGGAGGCCATCCTGGCTGCTCCCGGCGGCGTCAACGCGGCCGCCCCGCTGCTGGCCTTCGTGGTTGGCGGGCCGATTCTGCTGGGCTTCATCTCAGCCGTCGCCTTTGCCACCATCCTTGCGGTTGTGGCCGGCCTGACCATCACGGCGGCAGCGTCCTTTGCCCACGACATCTACTCCAACGTAATCGTCAAGGGCGAGCCCAAGCCGGAGATGGAAGTCAAGGTTGCCCGGCGCACGGTCATCGTGATCGGCGTCGTCGCCATCGGCGGCGGCATCCTGGCCAACGGCCAGAACATCGCCTTCCTGGTTGCGTTGGCGTTTGCCATCGCCGCCTCGGCAAACCTGCCCACGATCATCTACTCGCTGTTCTGGAAGAAGTTCACCACCCAGGGCGCACTGTGGAGCATGTACGGCGGACTGGCCGCAGCCATCATCTTGATCGCATTCTCGCCGGTCGTCTCCGGCAACGAGAAGGCCATGATCCCGGGAGCCGACTTCTCCTGGTTCCCGCTGGCCAACCCCGGCATCATCTCCATCCCGCTGGCGTTCTTCCTCGGCTGGTTGGGCACCGTGCTGGACAAGAACACGGAGGATCCGCGCATCCAGGCCGAGATGGAAGTTCGCTCCCTGACCGGTGTGGGCGCCGAGAAGGCGGTGGATCACTAAGCCCCAACTGCTCCCCAAGGGGATCCGCTAACGCGTTTCCCCTTGGGCCCCTCGCAGTTGTGGTCCCACCCGCTGGCGGCAGCACCGCCCCGTCCGAAGGCCCCGTTCACCGTCAATTACGACGGCGGACGGGGCCTTTCGCCTGCCACGCCACAAACGCGGCGCTCGAGACACACCCGCCCGCCCAGCCAGGGCCCGCCCGCTCAGCCGGCCTCGGCCCAGCCGGCCCGGCGTCAGCGCTCCAGTACGCGCTTGAGCAAAGGAGACATGCGGAAGGGCACGAGCTCGTTCATGGACAGCGAGGTTTCCGTGCGTTCAACCCCGTCGCACGCCAGAATCTTGCCGTTGATGCGGAACAAGTCCTCGGCGCCTGTGGAGACGACCTTGACCAGCAGGTCGGCCCTGCCACTAAGCCCGTGGGCCTCTACCACCTCGGGGATGGCGGCCAGCGCCGTGGCCAGTTCGGCAATCTTTCGCTGCTCCACATGCACGGAAATGAACGCCGTCAAGGGGTAGCCCAGCGGCGCCGGGCTGATCCTGTGGTCGAAGGGCAGGAACGCGTGGCGCTTCTCCAGCGCCGCCATTCTGGCCTGGACGGTGTTGCGGGACAAGCCGAGGCGCTCGGCCATGGCAACCACCGTTTGCCGGGGGTCCTTGACCAGGGCCAGGAGGATGCGTGCGTCTGTTCCGTCCAAAGTTGACATACTGCGCAGACTAGCACGCCCTGATCGGGGCAAATCGTGCATACTGCTCAACTTTAAATCGAGTCATTGCGCCGGATGCTGTACGTGAGTATGGTCACACTCATAGGAAGCATCCTTATTACAATGCAGGGAGGCGAGCAATATGACTCATTCGCGCCATGAGCCCACAGGCCAGGCACCAATGAAAATGCACCAACTCATTACGGCAGACGGAAACCGTGTTGCCGATGAGCTGCTGGACGAATTCGTCAACGACATTGACGACCAAACCCTTCGAAATCTGTACGAGGACATGGTTGTCATCCGCAGAATCGACTTTGAATCCACGGCGTTGCAGCGCCAGGGCCAGCTCGCCTTGTGGCCGCCCCTGATGGGGCAGGAGGCCTCCCAGATCGGCTCGGTCAGGGCGCTTGAGGACGAGGACTTCATTTTTCCCACCTACCGCGAAAACGGTGTTGCATATTGCCGCGGCGCGGTGATGTCGGAAGCCATCGGCGTCTGGCGCGGCACCAGCAACATTGGCTGGGATCCGCATGAGCTGAACCTGGCCACCCCCCAAATCATCATCGGCGCGCAAACCCTGCACGCCACCGGCTATGCCATGGGCCTGGTCCTGGACGGCAAGGAATCCCTGTCCATCGCCTATCTTGGCGACGGCGCCACGAGCGAGGGCGACGTTCACGAGGCCATGGTCTTTGCCGCCAGCTTTCAGGCGCCTGTCATCTTTTTCTGCCAGAACAACCACTGGGCCATCTCCGAACCGGTAGGCCTGCAGTCGCATGTCCCGCTGGCCGGCCGCGCCCCGGGCTATGGCATCCCCAGCCTGCAGGTCGATGGCAATGACGTCCTCGCCGTTCTGGCAGCCACCCGCTGGGCCGCCCACCGCGCCCGCACCGGCGGCGGCCCCAGCTTCATCGAGGCCGTCACCTACCGCATGGGCCCGCACACTACCGCCGACGACCCCACCCGCTACCGCGGCGTCACCGAGTTGGAGGAGTGGGCGGCCAAGGACCCGCTCACCAGGATGCACACCTTCCTCAGCAACGCCGGAAAGCTCGACGACGAAGCCGAAGCCAAGATTGCGGCGAAGGCCGACGCAGTGGCCGCCGAGCTGCGGCAGGCCTGCATCAACCTCCCCGACCCGGAACCCATGACTCTTTTTGACAATGTTTACGTGGACGAACACCCGCTGCTCGAGCTGCAGCGGGAGCAATACAGGCAGTACTTGGCCTCGTTTGGGGAAACTCCGGCCACGGCATCACAGAACCAGGTTTCAAACGTACAAGGGAGTGCGTCATGACCAAGTTGACCTTGACACAGGCCATCAATGCAGGACTTCGGCGCGCGCTGGAAGACGACCCGAAGGTCGTGCTGCTTGGTGAGGACATCGGCACCCTGGGAGGGGTTTTCCGCGTCACCGACGGATTGATGAAGGACTTCGGCTCCCACCGGGTCATCGACACGCCGCTGGCCGAATCGGCCATCATTGGCACGGCGGTGGGGCTGGCCTATCGCGGCTTCAGGCCCGTGTGTGAAATCCAGTTTGATGGTTTCATCTACCCCGGCTTCGACCAGATCGTCTCCCAAGTGGCCAAACTCCATGTCCGAACCCGGGGCATGGTCCGGATGCCGCTGACAATCAGGGTGCCCTTTGGTGGTGGGATCGGTTCACCGGAGCACCACTCGGAATCCCCGGAAGCTTATTTCGTGCACACCTCCGGGTTGCGCGTGATCAGCCCCTCCAACCCCCAGGACGCCTACACGATGCTGCGCCAGGCCATCGCCAGCGACGACCCCGTCCTGTACTTTGAGCCCAAGCGCCGCTACCACACCAAGGGCGAAGTTGAGTTGGAAGGCGCACTTGCCGCGGCGCCCGCAATGGGCTCGGCCCGGGTCGTGGAGCCCGGTACCGATGTCACACTTGTCGCCTACGGGCCCTTGGTCAAAACAGCCCTCGACGCAGCGAGCGCCGCAGCTGCGGAAGGGATCTCCGTTGAGGTCATCGATCTGCGGTCGCTCTCGCCCGTTGACTATGCCACCGTGCAGGAATCGGTGCAGCGCACGGGCCGGCTGGTCGTCACCCACGAAGCGGCCCGGACGCTGGGATTGGGAGCAGAAATTGCGGCCACCATCACCGAACGCTGCTTCAACTATCTTGAAAGCGCGCCAGTGCGCGTGACGGGATTCGACATTCCCTACCCGCCCTCCAAGCTCGAGAAACACCATCTGCCTGACCTTGACAGGATTCTCGACGGCGTCGACCGCGCACTGGGCCGCCCCAACTCACTCACCGCATTGGAAGGCTGAGAATGATTGCTGAATTCAAGCTCCCCGACCTGGGCGAAGGCCTCACCGAGTCCGAGATTGTCAGCTGGCATGTGGCCGTGGGTGATTCGGTGGTGCTCAACCAGGTCATCGGTGAAGTTGAGACGGCCAAGGCCGTGGTTGAACTGCCCTCACCATTTGCCGGTGTCGTCTCCGCCATCACCCACGAACCCGGCACGGTGGTTGAGGTCGGCGAAGTGATCATCGCCTTTGACGTTGCCGATTCAGGCGGATCGCCGGCAGCACCGGCCACCGCGGAGGAGACGACACAAAAGCGGGTTCCCACACTCGTAGGCTACGGGGCGGATCCGGAATCCTCCGCTGCTCCTGTGCGCCGCGTTCGCACATTTGCAACAGTTGGCGCCCCCGCGCCGGCTCCCGTTGAGGTGGCGCCGCCTGCTTCCCTTCGGGTCCAGGCGGACCGGCCGCGGTCGACTCCGCCCGTGCGCAAACTGGCCCGTGACCTGGGCATTGAACTGGCACTGCTTGCCGGCTCGGGGGAGCGGGGCCTGATCACCCGGGACGACGTCGTTGCCTTTGCCGGGGACCATGCCCCCGGTGCCGCATCGGAGGGTTCGCCGTCGTCCGCGAAGGAGTCCGCGGAAACCCCAGCGGGGGCGGATGCAGCGGAGCGGGAAGTGCGCACCCCCATCAAGGGTGTGCGGAAGTTCATGGCGGCGGCCATGGTGGAGAGCGCCTTCACCGCGCCGCATGTCACCGAATTTTTGACCATCGATGTCACGGCCGGCATGGAGTTTCTGGCCCGGCTGCGCACACAGAAGGAGTTTGCCGGCGTCAAGGTGACCCCGCTGACACTGGCAGCGAAGGCCGTGAACCTGGCGATTGCCCGCAGGCCGTCGCTGAATTCGCACTGGGACGAGGCCGCGCAGGAAGTGGTGGGCTTCAACTATGTGAACCTCGGCATTGCGGCCGCAACACCGCGCGGACTGGTGGTGCCGAACATCAAGGATGCTCACCGGCTGGGACTGCGCGGGCTGGCGGAGGCACTGGGTCAACTGACTGAGACGGCGCGGGCCGGGAAAACCCAGCCAGCGGACCTGTCGGGCGGAACATTCTCCATCACCAACATTGGGGTTTTCGGCATTGACGCCGGCACGCCGATTCTCAATCCGGGCGAGGCGGGCATTTTGGCGTTGGGGGCCGTGCGCAACACACCATGGGAGCATCAAGGCGGGATTGCCCTGCGGCAGGTGATGACGCTGAGCTTGTCCTTCGACCACAGGCTCGTCGACGGCGAACAAGGCTCGCGCTTCCTCGCGGACGTGGGTGCCGTGATGGCCGATCCGGCGATGGCGCTGGCGCTTGGCTAAAGTCGCACTCAAATGCAACCTCACGGCTATGGATACTCGTGAACGGCGGACGTATATTTGAGGTGACCCCCACTTTGGGAGCCAACTGTCAAGGAGGTTGGTATCAATGAAGAGGTGGAATCGCTGGCAAGATTATGTTGCCGTGATCGCAGGCCTGTTTGCCGCACTGTCGACAACGTGGACAACGCAGCAGTCGGGTTCCATGGTCATGATGATTGGCTGCGGCGTACTGCTGATCGCCTCAGGCGTCTGGAATCTGATGAGCCCCGGGCAGCCGGTGGCCGAATGGGTTCAGATGGTCCTTGGTGCCCTGTTGTTTGTCTCCCCGTGGTTGGCCGGCTACACGGCCCACACCGGAGCGACCTGGACTTCATGGATTGCTGGAGGTGTGGCGTTGATTGCAGGTGTTTTGGCGCTGCAGCCGAGCATGCACGGACGCACTGACGAGCATCATGGAGGTGTGGCGGCACACTGAGTCCCAATCCAAAAACTCAGCTGAAATTCACCTGAGGCAGGGAAGCACCGGGGCAACCCGGTGCTTCCCTTGTGTGGTCGCCGGGTGGGGCGGCTGTTGCCGGGTGCTCACGCCATGCCGGGATTGGCCCAGCCCATGAAGAAAATGCAGGCCGGCGGGACGAACAATATCAACAGGGCCAGCAGCCACGCCCTGCCCAGCCGCAGTTGCCTTCTGACGGCGAGGACAGCAACGTCAATTCCGGCAAACACCAGCGCAACAACGCCGAAGAACAGTGCACTGATCAGCACCTTTGCCGCCTGTTCCCCGCGAATTGCCTCGTCCAGCTCCGAGTGGCCACGGCCTGACCACCCCGACAATGCCTCGACGGAAATGCCGAGCCACAGGGCAGGAACCAGCAGGGCAACGGCGCCGACCAAGTTCACAAGAACCAGGAGCACCACAGTGGTGCTCCATCTGCCCTTCCGTTCGGTGCTGGAATTCTGGTTCAGATTCGGTTCCGCCATGGTGGTGTTCGCCTCACTGTTCGCGCCTGTCATCCCGTCAGCCCCGACCAGGCCATGGCCTCCAACACCTCTCTGGCGGTGGCGTCCTGGCTTCCCTGGATGTGCACGCTGTGCGGGGTTGAGTTGATCAGGCCAAAAATGGCGTGTGCCTGAAGCCTGCAGACGGCGGACCCCCGCTCGGGGAACAGCCGTCCCAGCACCCCAACCCACAGCTCCACATAGGCTCGCTGCAGCGACCTTACGGCGGCGCTGTCGGCTGCACCCAAACTGTCAAAGTCCCGGTCCTGCACCCGGATGACGTCGGGCTTTGTCAGGGCAAAGTCAACGTGGAAGGCGACAAGTGCGCGCAGGGAGGCATCGGCGTCGGGCGTGGCTTCAAGGACGGCGCGCCCGCCCGTCAGCAAGTCCTCGCTGACCCCCACCAGCAGGGCCCCCAGCAAAGCCTGCTTGCCATCGAAGTGCCTGTACACGGCGGGCCCGCTCACCCCGGCCGCAGCGCCCAAGTCCTCGATCGAGACGCCGTTGAAGCCGCGCCGGGCGAACAGGGACGCTGCTGAATTGAGCAGGGCGGAGCGCCGGTTGGCCTTGGCCTGGGTCCGGGTGGTGGCCGGTTGCTGACTCATCTTTCCCCCTGTGCTGGACATCGCAGAATTCACAGACTAACCTGAAACTCAGTTAGTACTCGTTAACTTAGTGTAGCTGTGATTGAGCAAATGAGGGGTCGATGGAGACTTTGCAAAGCCAGGTTGAACCGGCAGGGGAGGCGTTTGCGCGCAACGATGCGCAGCAACGCGCCTTGGTGGCACAACTGCGCGAGCACCTGCGGACCACGGCGCTGGGCGGGCCGGAGAAATCGCGCGAACGCCATGTGGGCCGCGGCAAACTGCTCCCGCGGGACAGGGTCGACCACCTGCTGGACGAGGGGAGCCCGTTCCTTGAGGTCGCACCGCTGGCAGCCCATGGCATGTACGACGGCGCGTCCCCCGGGGCCGGTGTCATCGCCGGGATCGGCGTGGTTGCGGGCCGCCACGTGATGATCGTGTGCAACGACGCCACCGTCAAGGGCGGCACCTACTACCCGCTGACCGTCAAGAAGCACCTCCGGGCGCAGGAAATCGCGCTGGAGAACCGGCTGCCGTGCATCTACCTGGTGGATTCCGGCGGTGCCTTCCTGCCCAAGCAGGATGAGGTGTTCCCGGACAAGGAGCACTTTGGCCGGATATTCTTCAACCAGGCCCAGATGTCTGCCCGCAAGATCCCGCAGATAGCCGCCGTCATGGGCTCCTGCACGGCAGGCGGCGCGTACATGCCGGCCATGAGCGACGAGACAGTCATTGTGCGCAACCAGGGCACTATTTTCCTGGGCGGCCCGCCGCTGGTGAAGGCGGCGATTGGCGAGATTGTGACGGCGGAGGAGCTTGGCGGCGGCGACGTCCATGCCGGCATCTCCGGAGTCGTTGACCACCTGGCAGAGAACGACGAACACGCCCTGTCGATCATCCGAGACATCGTGGCCACGCTGCCGCCCAACCCGGCCCCGGCCTGGGCGGTGGCAGCCTCAACGGAACCCGGCGCGGATCCGGCGGAGATGTACGGTGCCGTCCCCACAGATCTGAACACCTCCTACGACATCCGTGAGGTCATCGCCCGGCTGGTCGACGGCAGCAAGTTCCACGAATTCAAGAAGAGCTACGGCACCACGCTTGTCACCGGCTTCGCCACCCTGCACGGCCACCCGGTCGGCATCGTCGCCAACAACGGCGTGCTCTTCAGTGAATCGGCCATGAAGGGCGCGCACTTCATCGAGCTGTGCGACCAGCGCGGCATCCCGCTGATCTTCCTGCAAAACCTCAACGGCTTCATGGTCGGCAAGGACTACGAACACGGCGGCATCGCCAAGCACGGCGCCAAAATGGTCACGGCAGTTGCCACGGCCAGGGTGCCAAAACTGACGGTGATCGTGGGCGGCTCATTTGGCGCCGGCAACTACTCCATGTGCGGGCGTGCCTACAGCCCCCGCTTCCTGTGGATGTGGCCGGCCGCACGCATCTCGGTGATGGGCGGCAACCAGGCATCTTCCGTCCTGGCCACCGTCAAACGGGATGCGCACGAACGGCGCGGGGAGGACTGGTCCGCCGCCGAAGAGGCTGAGTTCAAGGCCCCGATCCTGGCCCAGTACGAGGACCAGGGCAGCCCCTACTATTCCACCGCCCGCCTGTGGGACGACGGCGTCATCGACCCCGCGGACACCCGCACAGTTTTGGGGCTTGCCCTGGACGTGTGCGCCAGGACCCCGCTGCCCGAGACCTCCTTCGGTCTCTTTAGGATGTGAGCCACCATGACTGATATTGCTGACGCTCCACTGTTTGACACACCACTCTTTGACACGGTCCTTGTCGCCAACCGCGGTGAGATCGCCTGCCGCGTCATCCGCACCCTGAAGGCGCAGGGCATCCGCTCCGTGGCCGTGTATTCCGAGGCCGACGCCGGGTCCCGCCACATGCGCGAGGCCGACCTGGCGCTGTGCATCGGGCCCGCGGCGGCCGCGGAAAGCTACCTCAATATCGAGGCGGTCATCGGGGCCGCCCGCGCATCCGGCGCCCAGGCTGTCCACCCCGGCTACGGCTTCCTGTCCGAAAATCTCGAGTTCGCCAAGGCCCTGGAGGCTGCCGGCATCACCTTCATCGGCCCCAACATCGAGGCCTTGAACGTCATGGGGGACAAGATCCGCTCCAAGAACCACGTGGCCGCCGCCGGCGTGCCCGTGGTGCCGGGCATCTCCCAGCCAGGGCTCACCGATGCCGACTTGATCGCGGCAGCGGCGGACGTTGGCTACCCGCTGCTCATCAAGCCATCGGCCGGCGGAGGCGGCAAGGGCATGCACAGCGTGTTCTCCCCGGAGGAACTGCCCGCCACCCTGGCCACCGCACGGCGCGTGGCCGCCGCGTCCTTTGGCGACGACACCTTGTTCCTGGAACGCCTCGTGGCCAATCCCCGCCACATCGAGGTGCAGATCCTCGGCGACAACTTTGGCAACGTCATCCACCTGGGCGAACGTGAATGCTCGCTGCAGCGCCGCCACCAAAAGGTCATCGAAGAGGCACCGTCTCCGTTGCTGTCAGCCTTGGACGACGGCGGGGCCACCCGGGAGCGCATTGGTGCCGCCGCATGTGCGGCCGCCGCGAGCGTCAACTACACGGGTGCCGGGACTGTGGAGTTCCTCGTCTCGGACGACCGCCCGGACGAGTTCTTCTTCATGGAGATGAACACGCGTCTGCAGGTGGAGCACCCCGTCACCGAAATGGTGGCCAGGGTCCGCGGGGAAACCCTTGACCTGGTGGCGTGGCAGCTGCGCATTGCCGCCGGGGAGAAGCTCGACTTTGCCCAGTCAGATGTCACGCTGGAGGGCCACGCCGTCGAGGCCCGCGTGTACGCCGAAAGCCCCGCCGAGGGATTCCTCCCGGCAACCGGAACCGTGGTGGTGCTGGATGAATCCGTGGAGCTGCGACCCGGGGTGCGTGTTGACAGCTCCCTGGCGCGGCGGCTGGAGATCACGGCAAACTACGACCCCATGCTCGCCAAGGTCATCGCCTGGGGCACCGACAGGCAGGAGGCGCTCGACCGCTTGGATGCCGCCCTCGCCGACTACGTGGTCCTTGGCGTTCCCACCAACGTGGAATACCTGCGCCTGCTATTGGGCGATCCCGACGTCCAGGCCGGCCGCCTCGACACGAACATGATCGAACGCAAACTGCCCGGCATGGCGTTCCGCACCGTCGACGCCGGCGACTACGCCGCAGCGGCACTCGCGGCGCGGGTGAGCGCGGCTGCGGACCGGAATTCCCTCGGCTGGGCCCACGGATGCGAGGGCCCCGTTGCGAGCGTGCGAGCAATGGGAGCACCCGGGGACTATCCGACCAATCGGCCGCGGGCGGCCTCGGTCTCCTTTACGCCGCCTACGGGAACACCGGCTCCTCCGCCGCTTCGCCCGTGGCAGCGTTCCGACGGGTGGCGGCTTGGGGATGCGGCACCGTGGCGCAGCACCTGGGCGGCACCCGGCCGCACCGGCGTGGTGACGGTCAGCGGCCCCCAGGCCACCAGCGGCACGGAAGGTCCCGGCGTCGTGCGTGTCAGTGGACTGGGTGAAAGCGCCCAAGAGGTGCACGGATCCTTCGACGGCTACGCCGTGGGCATGGCCGGGGACACCGTGTTCCTGGGCAGCGGCGGCTGGAGTGTTGCGTTGGAACGGCTCGACCGTGAGGGCGCCACCGCACGCATGCTGGCCGGACTGGAACGCGAGGATGCCGCGGCCGATCCGCAGCTGCGCAGCCCCATGCCCGGCACCGTCACCGTGGTCAACGCCAAAACGGGGGACAGGGTCGAGGCCGGGGCGGTGCTGCTGGCCGTGGAGGCCATGAAGATGGAACACCAGATCACCGCCCCCATGGCCGGCACCGTCCACATCGGCGTCAGCGTGGGAGCCCTGGTCAAGGCGGACCAGGTGGTGGCAACGGTGACTCCGGACGCCGTCGAACCAGCACCAGAAAACAACTCAACAACAAGCCCTGAAGGGGAATGACGTGCCAAACTTTGAACTCAACGACGAGTACCAGGACCTCAGCGACATGGTGCGGGACTTTGCCGACAACGTGGTGGCCCCGGTATCCGCCAAGCACGACGAGGAACACAGCTTCCCCTATGAAGTTGTGTCGCAAATGGGGGAACTGGGCTTGTTCGGCTTGCCGTTCCCGGAGGAGTTCGGCGGCATGGGCGGGGATTACTTCGCGCTCTCCCTGGCGCTTGAACAGCTGGGGCGCGTGGACCAGTCGGTCGCCATCACCCTGGAAGCCGGCGTCTCCCTCGGCGCCATGCCCGTGCACCGCTTCGGCACCCAGGCGCAAAAGGAGCAGTGGCTGCCGTCGCTGACTTCCGGGACGGCGCTCGCAGGCTTTGGCCTGACCGAGCCCGACGCCGGATCCGACGCCGGCGGCACCGCCACCAAGGCGCGGGTCGAGAACGGTGAATGGGTCATTGACGGTGCCAAGCAGTTCATCACCAACTCCGGCACCGACATCACGGAGTTCGTCACCGTCACCGCCGTCACGGGCACCTCGGAACGGGTCAACGGCTCCATCAAGAAGGAAATCTCCACCATCATCGTGCCCAACGGCACCCCCGGCTTCACGGTGGAAAAGCCGTACAACAAGGTGGGCTGGAACGCCTCGGACACCCACCCGCTGACGTTCGCCAACGTCCATGTGCCGGAGGAAAACCTGTTGGGCGAGCGCGGCCGCGGCTACGCGAACTTCCTTTCCATCCTCGATGAGGGGCGCATCGCCATCGCCGCCCTTGCCACAGGTGCGGCCCAGGGCTGCGTGGACGAGGCCACCCGGTATGCCAAGGAACGCAGCGCCTTCGGCCACAACATTGGCCACTACCAGGGGATCTCCTTCAAGATTGCCCGCATGCAGTCCCGTGCGCATGTGGCCCGGCTGGCCTATTACGACGCCGCGTCCCGCATGCTGGCCGGCAAGCCCTTCAAGACCGAAGCTGCCATCGCTAAGATGGTCGCAAGCGAGGCGGCCATGGACAATGCCCGGGACGCCACGCAGGTCTTTGGCGGCTACGGGTTCATCAACGAGTTCTCCGTGGCCCGCCACTACCGCGATTCCAAGATCCTGGAGATTGGCGAGGGCACCACCGAAGTCCAGCTGATGCTCATCGCCCGCGAACTGGGTTTGTAACCCGTCAGAAAGGCACCTCGCCATGATCAACAAAGTAGTAGCCTCGCCCGCCGCGGCGATCCATGACATCCACGACGGCGCCTCCCTCGCCGTCGGCGGTTTCGGCCTCTGCGGCATCCCAGTGGCGCTCATCCAGGCCCTGCACGACGCCGGGACGTCCCGGCTGGAAACCATCTCCAACAACTGCGGCGTGGACGACTGGGGTCTGGGCATCCTGCTCGGCGACGGCCGCATCCGCCGCACCATCTCCTCCTACGTGGGTGAGAACAAGGAATTTGCCCGCCAATTCCTGGCCGGAGAGCTCGAAGTTGAACTCACCCCGCAGGGCACCCTGGCCGAGAAGTTGCGCGCCGGCGGTGCAGGCATCCCCGCCTTCTACACCGCTGCCGGCGTCGGCACCCAGGTGTCAGAGGGCGGCCTGCCCCGCAAGTACGACGGCGCGGGCGGGGTTGCCATTGCCTCGCCGCCGAAGGAGGTGCGCAGCTTTGGGACGGCCGAATTTGTGCTGGAGGAATCCCTGACGCCCGACTTCGCGCTGGTGCACGCCTGGAAGGGTGACCGGCACGGGAACCTGGTCTTCCACGCCACGGCCATGAACTTCAACCCGCTCTGCGCCATGGCCGGGAAAGTAACGATCGCCGAAGTGGAAGAGCTCGTGGAGCCGGGGGAGCTCGATCCCGAACACGTCCACGTGCCGGGGATCTTCGTCCAACGCGTCGTCCATGTCCCCGCAGGAACCCCGGGCAGTGGGAAACGCATCGAAAAACGAACGGTCACCATCCCGGCCGCCGCAACCGGACAGGAGGCATGACCATGGCACTTTCGCGTTATGAGCTGGCCGCGCGGGTCGCGCGGGAACTGCACAACGGACAGTATGTGAACCTGGGCATTGGCATGCCCACACTGATCCCCAACTACATCCCCGAGGGTGTGGAAGTGGTGCTGCACTCGGAAAACGGGCTGCTGGGAATCGGGCCCTACCCGCTGGATGAGGATGTGGATCCGGACCTGATCAATGCCGGCAAGGAAACAGTCACCGTCAACAAGGGTGCTGCGTTCTTTGATTCGGCGTTGTCCTTTGGGATGGTGCGTGGCGGCCACGTGGACGTCGCCGTTCTGGGCGCCATGCAGGTTGCCGAAAACGGCGACCTGGCCAACTGGATGATCCCGGGCAAGATGGTCAAGGGCATGGGCGGGGCCATGGACCTGGTCTTCGGTGCCAAGAAGCTCATCGTCATGATGGAACATGTGGACAAATATGGGGCGCCCAAGATCCTGGCGGACTGCACGCTGCCACTGACAGGCAAGCAGTGTGTGGACTTGATAGTCACCGACCTGGCAGTCATTGAAGTCACCCCCGAAGGCCTGGTCCTGAAGGAACTGGCCCCCGGTGTCACGGTTGAACAGATCGTGGCCGCCACCGGCGCACCGCTGAACCTTGAGATGCACGATCTGGACAACGTATGAGTGCCGCAAGCCCGGCAGAGCCCGGTGCCCGGGTGGTGACCCAGCGCGGGCTCTACTTCGAGGAGCTCGAGATCGGCGTGGTGTATCAGCACCGGCCAGGACGCACCATGACCGAAACTGACAACGTCTTGTTCACCACCATGACCATGAACACCCAGGCGCTGCATCTCGATGCCGCCTGGAGCGAGGGCCAGCCCTTTGGGCAGCGCCTCATGAACTCCATGTTCACGCTGTCAACCATGGTGGGCCAGTCAGTGGCCCAGCTGACCCAGGGCACCATCGTGGCGCAATTGGGCATGAGCGAGATTTCCTTTCCGCACCCGGTGTTCCATGGCGACACGCTGTACACGGAGACGGAGGTGACGGACAAGCGGCTCTCCGCCTCCCGGCCCGGCCAAGGTATTGTGACACTGGTCCACACCGGACGCAACCAATCCGGTGTCGTGGTTGGACAAGCCAGCAGGACCGCACTGTTTTTGCTTTTGCCAACCAGCTAGTCTTCGCCCGGCATCGGCACGCGGAGGTCCGGGGCCGGACTCGACATCCTGCCCGATCCGCCGCGAGAAACCCACATCCCACGAGACACAAGGAGCACGCCATCTCTCTGACCAGGGAATTCACCATGGGACCGGCACTGCTGTTTGCCCCAGCCGACAGGCCCGAACGGTTCGCCAAGGCTGCCGATCGCGCCGACGCCGTCATCATCGACCTGGAAGACGCCGTCGCCCCGGCCGCCAAGGCGGCGGCACGGGACAACATGGCTGCCAGCACGCTCGACCCGGCCACCACCATGGTGCGCATCAATGCACTGGACACCGACGACGCCCGACTGGATTTGGCAGCCGTGGCACGCAGCAATTTTCACACCATCATGGTGGCGAAGGCTGCGGACGTTGATGCAGTCGCGGCGCTCTCGGAATACAACGTGGTGGTGCTCTGCGAATCCGCCGCAGGCATTCTGGCCGCCCCGGCACTGGCGCAGCTGCCCAATGTGGTGGCCCTGATGTGGGGCGCCGAGGATCTCGTGGCTTCATTGGGCGGAACCTCGAGCCGCTTCACTGCCGGGGTCCGCGCCGGGAGCTACCGGGCCGTGGCAACCCATGCGCGCTCGCAGCTGCTGCTGGCGGCGGGGGCTGCCGGGAAGGTGGCCATCGACTCCATTTACGCCGACTTTGCCGACCTTGACGGGCTTGCCGACGAAGCGGAAGATGCCGTGGCCAGCGGCTTTGGCGCCAAGGCGTCCATCCACCCGTCCCAGGTGGCGGTGATTCGTGCCGCCTACAGGCCCAGCGACGCCGAGGTGCTTGCCGCACGGGAGTTTTTGGCTGCCGCGGACGCTGCGGGCACAGGCGTGTTTGCGTTCAAGGGCCAGATGGTCGACGGCCCCATTCTCCTCCATGCCCAGCAAACCCTGCGCCGCGCAGCTCTCTAACCGCCCCGTTCCTCGAAGCGGTCGCACCGGGTGCGACAGCGTCCGCCGGAAACTGACCATTGCTGCGACAGCGTTTCCGGGGCGCCGTTGCCAGGGGGACCGATGCCGGGCCACCGTTTCGGGGGTGCCGGCGAACGCGGGCTTTGGTGACACTGTCCCGCGAAGTGCGGAATACTTGGAGCCATGGCGCATCGTAAAGTGATTATTCTTGGCTCAACAGGTTCGGTCGGAACGCAGGCAATTGACGTTGTCGAACAGGCAACCCTTCCCGACGGCAGCCCGCGGTTCACCGTGACTGCCATCAGCGCCGGTGGCGGCAACCTCGAGCTGCTGGCCGAACAGGCTGTGCAGTTGCGGGTGTTGGCCGTTGGTATTTCCACGGACGACGCCGGGGCCCTGCGTCTCCTGATTGACTCCCGTGCCGTTTCAGCAGGGCTGGCAGGCTTCGCTCCGGAGATTTTGACGGGCCCGGACGCCTCGAGCGCCATCGCCGCGTGGGGTGCGGGCACGGGTGACGCGGCCGACGTCGTGCTTAATGGCATTACCGGTTCCATCGGCCTGGCTCCGACCCTGGCTGCCCTGGCCACCCCCGCCATTCTGGCGCTGGCCAACAAGGAGTCGCTGATTGTGGGCGGGCAGCTCGTCAGGGCGGCTGCCTCGCCGGGGCAATTGGTGCCCGTGGATTCAGAACACTCGGCACTAGCCCAGGCGCTGCGGTCGGGCACGGCCGGTGAAGTTGAAAAACTGATTGTCACGGCCTCGGGCGGACCGTTCCGTGGACGCAGCCGCGGGGAACTGGCTGAGGTGACACCGGCTCAGGCGCTCAAACACCCCACCTGGTCCATGGGCCCCATGGTCACCACCAACTCGGCCACCCTGGTCAACAAGGGGCTGGAAGTCATCGAGGCCCACCTGCTCTTTGATGTTCCGCTGGACAGGATCGAGGCTGTCGTCCACCCGCAGTCCGTGGTGCACTCCATGGTGCAGTTCACCGACGGCTCCACCATAGCCCAGGCCTCCCCGCCCGACATGCGCCTGCCCATCGCCCTGGGGCTTGGCTGGCCCGAGCGGGTCCCCGGGGCGGCAACTCCCTGTGACTGGACGAAGGCAGCCACCTGGACGTTCGAGCCGCTCGACAATGAGGCCTTTCCCGCCGTCGAGCTTGCCAAGGAGGCGGCCCGGCGTGGAAACACCTGCCCGGCCGTGTACAACGCTGCCAATGAGGAAGCCGTCCACGCTTTCCATGCAGGACGGATAGGCTTTCTGGACATTGTGGACACCATTGCGCAAGTTCTCAGTGAACACACACCCACTTCGCAGCTGACGCTCCAATCAGTGTTGGATGCTGAAGTGTGGGCACGCGCCCGGACCCAGCAGCTGCTGGCCGCCAGTGCAGAGAATGACCGATAGCAGAAAGTAAATTGTGACTGTATTGCTTTTCATTGGCGGAGTGGTCTTCGTGGCCGTTGGCATCGCCGTCTCCATCGCCTTGCAC
This sequence comes from Specibacter sp. AOP5-B1-6, assembly GCF_052376555.1. Taxonomy (NCBI): domain Bacteria; kingdom Bacillati; phylum Actinomycetota; class Actinomycetes; order Micrococcales; family Micrococcaceae; genus Specibacter; species Specibacter sp. AOP5-B1-6. Next base: position 94,615 of record NZ_JBQSVT010000001.1, on the reverse strand, counting down.
GAGGTGGGCCACCTGCTGCCCGCGAAACTGTTCAAAGTCCGTGTCACGCGGTACATGATCGGCTTCGGGCCGACCATGTGGTCAAGGAAAAAGGGCGAAACCGAATACGGAATCAAGGCGATTCCGGCTGGCGGCTATGTGGCGATGATCGGCATGTATCCGCCGAACCCCGTCGACGGCAGCGTCCGGCCCTCAAGCACCGGCATGTTCCAAACGCTGGCAAGCGAGGCACGCAGCGTTGCCCACGAGGAGGTGGGCCCGGACGATTCCAACCGCGTGTTCTACAAACTTCCCGTGTGGAAAAAGATCATCATCATGCTCGGCGGGCCGTTCATGAACCTGCTCATTGGCGTGGTGCTCATGGGTGTCCTGCTGATGGGCTTCGGCACGGCCCAGGCCACCACGACGCTGTCGGAAGTCAATGCCTGCCAGGTGGCCTACGGCGAAGCTGTGCCAACTGACCTGAACAATTGCACCAAGACGCCTGCCGCTGCGGCCGGGCTGCAGCCGGGCGACACCATCAAGTCCTTCGACGGCCAGCCGGTCACCGAGTGGAATGCCTTCACCGAGCGGGTGCGGGCCTCCGCCGGCAAGACGGTGCCCCTGGTGTACGAGCGCGCCGGCAAGACCATTACCACCAGCATCACTCCGGTGCTCACCGCCCGGCCGGTCATTGATGCCAACGGCATGGCGGAAGTTGATGCCGCAGGCACCGCCGTCACCGTGCAGGCAGGGTTCCTCGGCATTGGGCCAACCTCGGCGCTGGAGCGGGAACCGGCGTCGGCCGTGCTGCCGGCGGTGGGCAGGAACGTTGTGCAAATTGGTGGCGTGGTGTTCCAGCTGCCGCAAAAACTTGCCGGTGTTGCGCAGGCTGCGTTTAGTTCCGAGCCGCGCGATCCAAACGGCCCCATCTCCGTCGTGGGAGTCGGACGGGTGGCAGGCGAAGTGGCCGCCATGGAGGAAGTCCCGTTGAGCTCGCGGGTGGCGACGCTGACGGGGCTGCTCGCCGGGGTGAATCTGGCCTTGTTCGTCTTCAACCTCATTCCGCTGCTCCCGCTCGACGGCGGGCACGTCCTGGGTGCGCTCTACGAGGGGGTGCGACGCACCGTGGCCAAGGTGTTCAAGCGCAAGGATCCGGGCCCGTTCGACATTGCGAAGCTGCTGCCGGTCACGTATGTGGCGGCCGTGGTTTTGATGGCGATGGGGGCGCTGCTGATCTATGCCGACATCGTCAAACCGGTAAACCTCTTCGGCTAATGGCCGCCTCGCCCGCTGCGGCCGCCGGCACCAGCGTCTGAGCCGCCTTTGCTTGGCACCGTTTCCCGCGATTCAGCGCCTGAGCCGCGTTTGCTTGGCACCGTTTTCCACGATTCAGCGCCTAAGCCGCCTTTGCCTGGGACTGTTCCCACGATTCAGCGTCTGAGCCGCCTTTCAGCTGTTGCCCAACAGCTGAAACGCGGCTCGGGCGCTGTTCTGCGATTCAAGGGCCCGCAGTTCATTCCTCCACAGCTGTAATCACGGCCGTCTTGTCCACAGAATCGTATTTCGGGCTTCCTGCGGGCGTTTTCATGTCAGCAGAATGAGTCATGGACAAGGAAAAGCTTCTCGCACACCTCAACAAATGCTGGCCGGCGGAAACTTCTGTGGCCACGACAGAGCAATTGGCCGATGCTGGTTGCGGGGACAGACAGTTGACGCGGGCCGTTGCATTGACACTGGTGATCAGGCTGCGCCGCGGTGCCTATATCCGTGCCTCTACGTGGAACTTGTTGAAACCCTGGGAGCAAAGCAAAATGCGTCTGTGGGCCCACATTGTTTCGACGCCAGGGAACCACACCTATTCGCATTTCAGCGCTGCCCGGTTGCTGGGTCTTTCCGTGTGGAACTGTGATGCGCGGGTTCACCTGATCTGCAACGCCCCACCGTCAGGGGAGGGGACGGCGCCGGATGTCTGCTTCCATAGGCTGCCTTTGGAACCTGCCGCCATCAATTCGAAGGCCTTCAAGGATGGCCGTTCCGTCCTTGTCACGTCGATGGAACGCACGGTGGTGGACTGCGCCCGGTTTGGTGGGTTTGTCGAAGCCGTCATTATCGGTGACAGCGCCCTGTACAAAGGCGCCAACCTGGAACTGATGAATTCCATGGTGGCATCCTTGGCAGGGAAACCAGGGGCACGAAAGGCGCGCCGGGTGCTGGCCGCGCTGAATGGCTTGGCTGAATCACCCGGCGAGACAAGGACAAGGCTGTTCCTCGCTGCCATGGGTCTGCCGGAGCCCGTGTTGCAGTTGTGGATTACAGCCAACTTCACCTACTATCGCGCGGATTTTGCGTGGCCTGCGATCAAACTGATCCTTGAATTTGATGGTAACTACAAGTACTACGACTTCAGACCGACGGCGGCTGTGCTCCGAGATGAACGCCGGCGCGAGAACATGCTGATCGAACAAGGATGGCGGGTTATCAGGATCGAGTGGTACCACCTCGCCAACCCCGGCGATCTGCTGAGTCGGATCAATGCTGCAATGGCGGCGGCGAGTCGGGTGGCGCGGCTGTCCGCAGCAGCCTGACACTTCCCGCCGCGCCCGTGACGTGCAGAGCTGCCCCAGAGCTGCGCAGAGCCACTAATTCCACGCAACAGCGTCTGGACCGCGAAACAGCTGTTGCCCAACAGCTGGAACACGGCCCAGACGCTGATTCGCGGGTCAGCGTGGGGCGGGGCCGAGTCCGGGGCCGATCAGGCCAGCCGAACAACATCCAAAAATGGTTGATTATTGATAGACAATCAATTACGGTTGAATTATGTTTGTTCTCACGATAGACCAGCGCGGCAGCAGGACCCACGGCGACAAGGTGCCACGGCTGCTGGGGCTGCTTGCCGACATTCACACGGTTCTGCCCTTCGAACGCTCCGTTGGAGATGAAGTTCAAGGTGTCATTGAGGATCCCGGTGCGGTTGTTGAAACGGTGGCCAGGGTTCTGCGGGAGCAGGATTGGTACATCGGCATTGGGGTCGGCGTCATGGAGCTTCCCCTTCCAGCCAGTTCCCGCGAAGGAGCTGGAAATGCCTTCGTCGCCGCCCGTGAAGCCATCGATGCAGCCAAACGGACTGGCGAGCGGGTGCCGCTCTGTGTCCGCACCCCTGTATCCGAGGCTGCCGCGTGGGCCGAATCGGCTGAGGCGGTGCTCGTCTTGTTCGGCGACGTTGTGCGGCGCCGGTCCAACGCTGAATGGCGGGTTCTTGACGCACTGAATGCAGCTCCCGAAGCCGCCCAGAAAGACGTGGCCAGGCAATTGGGAATCAGTCCGCAGGCAGTCAGCAAAGCCATTCTCCGCTCCGGGAGGCTGGAGGAACAGAACGGGCGCCGGGCTGCAAGTCTGCTCCTGGAGCACGCAGGGCGCGCTCTCGATGTCGGTGGCACCAGCTAGTTTGGAAGCAACGACGATGCCAGCGGCTGCCTCCAGTTTCAGCTGGCGCAAGGAGGACACATGGACGCGATCTGGATAGCTGCGGCGCTGGCCGTGGCCGTCATTGGCGGCTGGCCGGTGACGGCCGGGTTACTGAGATTCGCGAAGTCCAAGACAGTTCGCGCCGTTGATGCCGCTGAGAGTGGCGAAGGGGCGCAAGCTGCTGCGTCGGCAGCGCTGCCCGGGGAAGCGGGTGCTGAGTCTGAACCGGTGTTGCGGGAAGCACGCCAGCTGGAGTCGGCGCCGTCGGATGTCTCCACGAGTGAAGGAGGGGACCAGGCCGCATTGCCGTCCGGAAACCCCGCAGGCCCGGAGGCCGCCCCACCCGAACCAGCGGTAGCGAGCCCCAAGGTTGAAGTCCTGCGCGGCGGCCTGCTCATTGGTTTTCTTGAACGAGCGGCCGTGGCGGTGGCCATCTTTTCCGGCCAGCCTGTGGCAATCGCCTATGTCGTGGCGATCAAAGGCTTGGGCAGGTACCCGGAGCTGAAGGACACCCCCGCCGCCAGCGAACGGTTCATTATCGGCACGCTGGCCTCAATGCTGTGGTCGGCCAGTGTTGCGGTGCTGGCAAAAGCGCTGCTGCTATAGGGTGAAACCATGTCTATTTTCGCTGTCGAGTACATTTATGGTCCAGAAGCTGAAGCCGCCCGCATCGAGCACCGCCCCAAGCACAGGGAGTGGCTTGCCGCCCAGGCTGAGGCTGAAGTGGTGTTGGCCTCTGGTCCCTATGCCGACGGGGCGGGCGCATTGCTGATTTTCCGTGCAGAGAACGAAACTGCCGTGCAGAACCTTGTTTCGCAGGATCCAATGACAATCGGCGGCGGTGTCACCGGTTTGAAGATTTCCGGCTGGAATCCGGTGATTGGCCAACTCAGCCGCTTCGTGGGATAGACCTCATTGGTCCTCGCCGGACGGGGATCGAGCCTACAATCAAAGATAGATATTGCGGGTTTCCCTAGTGGCGCCACAAAACGGTGCAACTGCCGCAGTATTTGATAAATGAACCCCAAGGAGCATATTTTGACCTCCGTCAGTCTTGGCATGCCGCCATTGCCACCGCCAGTGCTAGCGCCCAGGCGCAAAACCAGGCAAATCAAGGTCGGCCCGGTGGGTGTGGGTTCGGATTCGCCCATCAGCGTGCAATCCATGACAACCACCCCCACCACTGACATCAACGGAACGCTGCAGCAGATTGCTGAATTGACGGCGTCCGGCTGTGACATTGTCCGGGTGGCCTGCCCTTCGCAGGATGATGCCGATGCGCTGCCGATCATTGCCCGCAAGTCGCAAATCCCCGTCATTGCAGACATCCACTTCCAGCCGAAGTACGTCTTCGCAGCCATCGAGGCCGGCTGCGCCGCCGTGCGGGTGAATCCCGGGAACATTCGCAAGTTTGATGACCAGATCAAGGAAATTGCGAAGGCGGCAAAGGACCATGGCACCTCCATCCGCATCGGGGTGAATGCCGGTTCCCTGGAGCCCGGCATCATGAAAAAGTACGGCAAGGCAACCCCCGAAGCCTTGGTTGAATCTGCAGTCTGGGAAGCCTCACTGTTTGAAGAGCACGGCTTCCACGATTTCAAGATTTCCGTCAAGCACAACGACCCCGTCATCATGGTTGCCGCCTACGAGCTGCTCGCAGAGCAGGGCGACTGGCCCCTGCACCTTGGCGTCACCGAGGCCGGGCCCGCATTCCAAGGCACCATCAAGTCCGCCACCGCGTTTGGGGCGCTGCTGGCCAAGGGCATCGGCGACACCATCCGGGTTTCACTCTCTGCCCCGCCGGTGGAGGAAATCAAGGTCGGCAACCAGATCCTGCAGTCGCTGAACCTGCGTCCGCGGAAGCTGGAAATTGTTTCCTGCCCGTCCTGCGGCCGCGCCCAGGTTGACGTGTACACCTTGGCCGAAGAAGTCACCGCCGGACTCGAAGGCATGGAAGTTCCCTTGCGCGTGGCCGTCATGGGCTGTGTTGTCAACGGACCCGGCGAGGCCCGCGAAGCAGACCTGGGTGTTGCTTCGGGCAACGGCAAGGGTCAGATTTTTGTGAAGGGAAAAGTCATCAAGACTGTCCCGGAAGACCAAATTGTTGAGACACTCATTGAAGAAGCAATGAGACTTGCCGAAGAGATGGAGTCCGACGCGGATGACCCGACTCTCCAGGGTGGCCCCGTGGTCAGCGTTTCCTAAGAGGGCGCACCGCGAGCCGGTGCGCGTCCTGGTCCACGCGGACACGGACGCGCTCCGGGCCTTGGTCGCGCGCGACCGCGTGGCCAACGTCTTCGTTGACACGCTCATCAACCAAAACAACAGCGCTGTGCCCCCTTTCCCCGGGGCTGACATGTTGGGTTTTTTTGCGGACGACGGCGTGACGCTGGCTGCCGCCTGCTGGGTCGGCTCCAATGTGGTCCCCATTGAGGCCACGGCCGCGCAGGCTGCAAGTTTTGGCCAGTGGATCGTCGCCCACTGGCAACCGCACGCCTCCATTTTTGGTCCGGCCGAGCCCACCCTTGCCCTCATGGATGTGCTGCGCAAAACAGGCATCAAAGCGCAGGAAGTTCGCGCCAACCAGCCGTTGCTGACCATTACCGGTCCGCCGCTGATCGCGCCCAACCCGTCCCTGACGGTGAGTGCCAGCGGCCAGTTCGATGAGATCCTCGTCGCCGCCGCAGCAATGTTCGAAGAGGAAGTGGGCTATTCGCCGTTCCTTGGCGGCGACGGCAACTACCGCCGCCGCGTCGCCTGGCTGATCAGCCACGGATACTCCTTCAGCCACGACGAACCCCACGGTGAAGTCATTTTCAAGGCCGATGTCGGGGCGGCCACCACGTTCGCCACCCAGGTTCAGGGAGTCTGGATGAACCCGCGCTACAGGGGCAGGGGACTCAGCGCCGGTTACATGGCGGCCGTCGTCCTGCTGGCCCAGGCGCACGCGCCGATCACCAGCCTGTACGTCAACGACTACAACACCCGTGCCCGAGCCGTGTACGAACGCGTGGGCTTCAAGCAGGTCGGAACCTTCGCCACCGTCTTGTTCTAGAGCCTCGGTCGCGGTGGTCAGCCAGGTCCTGCACTGTTACAGCGGGCTGACTAAAGCCAGTTGATGCCCCTCAGGTTCGCCAGTCCGAGCCGGGCAGCTCACCCAGGTTCGCCGGTCCGACGCCGGGCAGCTCGTCTCACCGCCGTGCATAAACACAAGAGAGAATCCCCGCCGAGCCATTTTCTGCGCTACGATTATGCAACTTGTTGCAAAAAGGAGTTCACGAATGAATGCTGGCCAGTACCCCCACCTGTTTGCCCCGTTGGATCTCGGGTTCACCACACTGCCCAACCGTGTACTGATGGGCTCCATGCATGTCGGGCTTGAGGAGCTCCCCGGCGGTTTCGAGCGCATGGCTGCGTTCTACGCCGAGCGTGCCCGCGGGGGAGTGGCCTTGATGGTCACCGGAGGCATCTCACCCAACGAAGCTGGCCGGCCCATGAAGGGCGGCGCCAAGATCAGCACGCCGGAAGAAGCGGAGAAGCACCGGGTGGTCACCGCGGCCGTGCACGCCGAGGGCAGCAAGATTGCCCTGCAGCTGCTGCACTTTGGCCGGTATGCCTCGCACCGGAACCTGGTGGCCCCGAGCGCGGTCCAGGCCCCGATCAGCCCACTCACACCTCAGCCGCTCACCGGCGAGGAAGTCGAGCAGACCATCGAGGACTTTGTCCACGCTGCCGCGCTGGCCCAGTCTGCCGGCTACGACGGTGTTGAGATCATGGGCTCGGAAGGCTACTTGATCAACGAATTCGTGGTCCGCCGCACTAACCATCGCAACGATGAATGGGGCGGGTCCTACGAAAACCGCATGCGTTTTCCGGTGGAGATAGTCCGCCGCACCCGTGAACGCGTGGGGGAAAATTTCATCATTATCTACAGGCTCTCCATGCTTGACCTGGTGGAGGACGGCTCCACACTTGAGGAAGTCATCGCGCTGGCACAAGCCATTGAGAAGGCCGGTGCCACCATCATCAACACCGGCATCGGCTGGCATGAAGCGCGCATCCCCACCATCGTCACGTCGGTGCCCAGGGCGGGATATGCCTGGGTCACCAAAAAAGTCATGGGCTCGGTGGGCATCCCCTTGATTACGACCAACCGCATCAACACCCCTGACGTTGCCGAACAACTGCTCGCCGACGGCACCGCCGACATGGTCTCCATGGCCAGGCCCTTCCTGGCCGACGCATTCTTCATGCGCAAGGCAGGGGACGGCCGCAGCGACGAGATCAACAGCTGCATCGGCTGCAACCAGGCGTGCCTCGACCACACCTTCGTGGGCAAAACTTCGTCCTGCCTCGTGAACCCCCGGGCCTGCCACGAGACTGAATTCAGCATTGAGACCGCACCCCAGCCCAAGAAGATGGCTGTCGTCGGTGCCGGCCCCGCCGGCCTCGCCTTTGCGGTGACGGCGGCAGAGCGTGGGCACGCGGTGACGCTCATCGAGGCGGCCGGCGAGATTGGCGGCCAGTTCAACATCGCCAAACAAATCCCCGGCAAGGAGGAGTTCAACGAGACCATCCGCTACTTCGGCCGCCAGATCCAATTGCGCGGCATCGACTTGCGGCTGAACACCCGGGCCACGGTGGCGGGGCTGTTGGCGGAAAACTTTGACCATATCGTCCTGGCCACCGGCGTCACCCCGCGCACACCCGAGCTCGACGGCGTGGACCACCCCAGCGTCTTGAACTATCTTGACGTGCTGCGCGACAAGAAGGACGTCGGCACCAATGTGGCCATCCTCGGTGCGGGCGGGATCGGCTTCGATGTTGCCGAATACATCACCGCGCACGGGACCAGCGCCACCCTGGTGCCGGAAAAGTTCTACCGCGAATGGGGCATTGACCCGGAGTACACCGGCGCCGGCGGCATCACCACCGCCGCCCCGCCCCGGCCGGACCGGCGCGTGGGCTTGTTCCAGCGCAAGGAAACCAAGGTGGGCGCCGGCCTGGGCAAGACAACCGGCTGGATCCACCGCACTTCCCTGCGCGCCAAGGGCGTCCAAATGGTGCCGGGTGTGGAATACCAAAAGATTGACGACGCCGGACTCCACTTCAGCGTCAATGGCTCCGACACGATCCTCCCCGTTGATACGGTCATCCTGTGCACCGGCCAGGAACCCCGGCGGGAGCTGCAGGCCGGGCTGGAAGCCGGGGGCGCCGTCGTGCATCTCATCGGGGGAGCGGATGTGGCGGCCGAGCTCGATGCCAAGCGGGCCATCGACCAGGGCACGCGCCTGGCGGCACGGATCTAGTGTCGCTGCCACACGCCATTCTGACGTCGCTGCTGGAAAAGCCGTGCACCGGGGCTGAACTGGCGCGGCGCTTCGACAAATCGCTGGGACTTTTTTGGCAGGCCACGCATCAGCAGATTTACAAGGAGCTGGGCAAGATGGAGCCTGCCGGCCTGATCGAGGCCCGCGGGCTCCCAACAGCCCGGGGACAGCAACGCCATTTTGAGGTCCTGGAACCCGGCCGTGCGGCGCTGCAGGACTGGTGCGCCGCGCAGGGTGGGCCGCGCCCCATCCGGGACGAACTGCTGGTGCGAATGCGCGCAGCAGCAGTTCTGGGGACGGTGGACATCACTGACGAAATGCGCCGGCACCAACGGCTGCATGCGGAAACGCTCGAACGCTTCGAGGCCATCGATGCTCGCGACTTTCCCGCGGACGCCGCCCGGACCACAGCGGATGAGCTGCAACTGGCCGTGCTTCGGGCTGGGATTGCATATGAACAGTCGTGGCTGGCATGGTGCGGGCAGGCGCTGGCCGACATCCAGAAAGGATGACGCCGGGCAACGAAGGGCGGAATGTGAGGCAGGCCCGGCGAGCGGGTGGGCCCACGCTCACCAGGTCCCCTGAAAATTGCGCCAGCAATTTTATGGGCCGGCGAGCGGGTGGGCCCACGCTCACCTGGTTCCCTGAAAATTGCGCCAGCAATTTTATGGGCCGGCGAGCGGGGACTAACTGCTCGCCGATTCCTGCTCGGCTGCCTGGGCTTGCAGGGTGTGCGCCGTGGCTTCCAGCATGGCTGCCGCCTGGCCTAATACGGGTGCGTAGGAGGACTGCCATGCGTGCCTGAAGACAAAGGCGTCGGGGCCTTCCCAGCGCAAGTTGGAACTGATGCGGGCGCTCAACTGGCTTTTAACCGCCAGCAGCACAGTGTTTGCATGCTCGAGTTCCCGGGCGAATTGCCGCAGTTCCTCGGGGTCTGCACCGTACAGGCCTGTGCTCATGGGTTCTCCTGCGGTTGCCTTGTTGTCGAGTCTCAGCGGTCGTTGATTCCTGCACTCGGAATGTCAAGACTCATTGACCTCAACGTTAGGGGAGCTGCGGGGACTGCGCGATGGGCAGAGCTACCCATGCCCCGGGGAAACGCGTGTCCGGACCGGCCGGGCAGAAGCGGGCGCGCCCAAGCAATGCTGGCCCAAGCAATGCTGGCCCGCTCACGGGTCAGGCTGTCCGGCGCCGCAGGGTCAGGGAGGCGAGGAGCAGGACTGCCACCACGAACGAGCCAATGACCACCAGATCCGTGGCCAGCGCGGCCGTCGGCTCCGTGTGGGCAGCCACCTCCTGCAGGCCGTCCACGGCGTAACTGAGCGGCAGCACATTTGAGATTGCCTCCAGCACCGCGTTCATCTGGTCCCTGGCCACAAACAGCCCGCACAGGAGAATCTGTGGAATCACCACCACAGGCATGAACTGGACGGCCTGGAATTCGGTGGTCGCGAACGCCGAACACAGCAGGCCCAGCGCCACACCCAGCACCGCCGTGAGCACCGAAATCAACACCACCCACCCGGCATTGCCGTCGATCTTCATGCCAAAAACCCAGTACGCAGTCCCCGTGGCCACCAATGCCTGCAGCGCGGCCATGATCGAAAATGCCAGGGCATAGCCGAACAGGAGGTCGGCCTTGTGGATCGGTGTTGTGAGCAGACGCTCCAACGTTCCCGAGGTCCGTTCCCGCAACATGGTGATGGAGGTGACAAGGAACATCACCACGAACGGGAAAATGCCCAGCATCATCAGCCCCACCCGGTCAAAGGTCCGTGGCATGCCGGGGGCCAGCGCCTCATTTTGGTACAGCCAGTACACGAGCGCCAGCAGCACGGCGGGGACAACCAGGATCATGCCAATGCTGCGCGGGTCGCCCCTGAGCTGGCGCAGCACCCGGGTGCAGGTGGCCCACATCATCTTGAGGTTCATGAGGCCTCCCTGCCGCGGGAGCCCCCGGGCGGGCGGGAACCACCACTGTCACGGGAACGAACGGAGGAGCCGCCGTCGGCCTCCATCGATTCGCGGATCAGCCGCAGAAAGGCAAGTTCCAGGTCGTCCGTCCGCCCGTTTTCACGCAATTGCGCGGGCGTCAGCTGTGCGAGCAGCATCCCGTCCCGCAGCAGCAGCAACGAATCGCAGTGCGCCGCCTCTTCCATGACATGGCTGGAAATGATCAGCGTCGTCCCTTCGGAGGCCATGACCCCAAATTGCGACCACAAGTCCGCCCGCAACACCGGGTCCAGGCCCACCGTCGGCTCGTCCAGGACCAAAAGCCGCGGCTTGCCCACCAGCGCGCAGGCCAGGGACACCCGGCTGAACTGGCCGCCGGACAGGTCCCCCGCCTTGCGCTTTGCCAGTTCGGAAAGCCCGACGGCGGCCAGAACGGCGTGCGATTCGTCACGACTGCCGCCGTGCACGGACCCGAAATACCGCACATTGTCGATGACGCTCAGGTCCCGATACACGCTGGCAGCCTGGGTGACGTAGCCGACGTCGTTCCTGTTCCGGGGATCGCCTGCCGGGCGGCCAAGGACCGTGACCGTGCCTGCACTGATGCGTTGGACGCCCACCATGGCCCGCATCAGCGTGGTCTTGCCGCTGCCGGACGGACCCAGCAGGCCGGTGATGCGCCCCTGCGGGATGTTGGCGCTGATATTGGCCAGCACTGTGGCCTTGCCCCGCTCGACACGCAGGCCCTCGACACTTACGCTCACGGGCCCGTTCATGCCTGAAGGATCAGCAGGAACGGGTGCGAAAGGGGGCTCGGGGGAGGGCAATGCTGCTCGGTGTGACATCCTGGCTCCAAAGCTGCCGGCGGGTGAACATGTCACTTCAAACTAGACCCGGGGCAGTGTGCTGTCCAGCACCGCGACACGCCCACAATGCCCGCCGCGGATCGGGTGTGCCAGCACCCCTCCTGACCCGGTAGATTGGTACCTGTCCGTCGCTATCCACGACGGCACCCATCACCTTCTAGAAACGGAAAACCTGCCCGTGGCACTTCGCCTTTCCAAACTCTTTTTACGTACCCTGCGGGAAGATCCCGTCGATGCCGAAGTGGACAGCCACAAGCTGTTGCTGCGTGCCGGCTACATCCGCCGGGCGGCGCCGGGCATCTATACCTGGCTCCCGTTGGGCCTGCGCGTGCTGCGCAAGGTTGAAGTCATCGTGCGCGAAGAGATGGACGCCATCGGCGCCCAGGAGGTCCATTTTCCGGCATTGCTGCCCAAGGAACCGTACGAGGTCACCAACCGGTGGCTGGAATACGGCGACGGCATCTTCCGCCTGCAGGACCGCAAGGGGGCCGACTACCTGCTGGCCCCCACCCACGAGGAAATGTTCACGCTGCTGGTCAAGGACCTGTACTCCTCGTACAAGGACCTGCCGCTGAGCCTGTACCAGATCCAAAACAAGTACCGCGACGAGGCCCGTCCCCGCGCCGGCCTGCTGCGCGGGCGCGAGTTCATCATGAAGGATTCGTATTCCTTTGACATTGACGACGCCGGACTGGACGCCAGCTACATGGCCCACCGGGGTGCCTACTTGCGGATCTTTGCGCGCCTGGGTCTGGACATCGTGCCGGTCGCGGCCACCGCCGGTGCCATGGGCGGGTCCAAAAGCGAAGAGTTCCTGCATCCGATGGCCGTGGGCGAAGACACTTTTGTCCGCTCACCCGGCGGATATGCAGCCAACGTCGAGGCTGTCACCACGATTGTGCCGGCGGAGATCGACTTCAGCGGCGCACCTGCTGCCGTTGTCCGGGACACCCCGGACACACCCACCATTGACACGCTCGTGGCCGCAGCCAACGAGGTGGCACCACGGGCGGAAGGTACCTGGGGTGCCGCCGACACGCTGAAGAACGTGGTGCTGGCCATTGACCTGCCCACCGGCGAACGCCAGATCGTGGTTGTGGGCCTGCCCGGCGACCGTGACGTTGACCTCAAGCGCATCGAAGCCAACATCGGCGTCCACCTGTCAATTGGTGGCGAAGTGGGGGTTGAGGCAGCCAACGAGGCTGACTTGAAGAAACACCCCGGACTCATCAAGGGCTACATCGGGCCGGGACTCTCACTCGATGAGGCAGTGCTGGGTGCCGAGGCAGCCACCAAGATTCTGTACCTGGTGGACCCCCGTGTGGTCTCCGGAACCAGCTGGATCACCGGCGCCAATGCACAGGGCAGGCACGCCTTCGGCCTCGTTGCCAGCCGTGACTTCAGCTGGGATGGCACCATCGAGGCCGCCCAGGTGCGTGAAGGCGACCCGGCCCCCGACGGATCCGGTCCGCTGGAAGCGGCCCGCGGCATTGAAATGGGGCACATCTTCGCGCTGGGCCGCAAGTATGCCGAGGCGCTGGAACTGAAGGTTTTGGACCAGAACGGCAAGCTTGCCGTTGTCACCATGGGCTCCTACGGCATCGGCATCACGCGTGCCGTGGCTGCCCTGGCCGAATCCAACCACGACGACAAGGGGCTGATCTGGCCCGCCAACGTGGCTCCGGCGAACGTCCACGTCGTTGCTGTCGGCCGCGGTGCCGAGATCTTCGAGGCGGCCGAACAACTCACCGCTGATCTGGAAGTTGCAGGACTGGAAGTCATTTACGACGACCGTGCCAAGGTTTCCCCCGGCGTGAAGTTCGGCGACGCCGAACTGATCGGCGTCCCCACCATCCTGGCCGTCGGCCGCGGACTGGTGGACGGTGTCGTGGAAATCAAGAACCGGGTCACCGGCGTTGCCGAGAATGTGGCAGTGGCCGACGCTGTGAAGTACATCCTCGACCAGCAGTAGGCAGCTTGCGACCCCGACCCGGCTCCGGGGTCTGAGCCCTCGCGGGCAGTAAGATTCTTTCGCGCGTTCCTCGTTCCTCGGACCACGCGCTAAGAATCCATCCCCGCTGCGGGCCCAGACCCCTGCGCCGGGCCGCAATCTGGGCGCGCCGCCCGTAACAGCCGGTATCCCCGGAGCAGGGATGGCGTGATTTCCTTCCCTCGCTTCGCAAGCTCAGCAGGGAACCCTTGGAAATCTCTCACCCCGTACGGGCCGAGGTACGAGGAACGGGCGGAAAATCTTACTGCCTGCGAGGGGATGCCGGCGGCAGCTGGCGACACACCGCCGACGTAGTGGATAGGACCCCATGATTTCCGGTTTTGAGAACATCACGCTGGCCACGATCCTGTTGATCATTGTGGCTGGCTTCGCCGCCGGCTGGATTGACGCCGTGGTCGGTGGTGGCGGACTGATCCAGCTTCCGGTGATGTTGATGGTTCCGGGAATCACGCCCGTGCAGGCATTGGCGACCAACAAGATGGGGTCGATTTTCGGTACGGCCACCAGCTCCGCCACGTATTACCGGCGGGTGAAGCCGGACATGCGCACGGCCCTGCCCATGGCCGGCGTTGCCCTTGCCGGCAGTCTGGGCGGGGCCGTGGTGGCAGCCAGCCTGCCGGGTTCCGTATTCAAACCGATCATCGTCGCAGCCCTGGTCGCAGTGCTGCTCTTCACCGCCTTCAAACCCAGTCTTGGCGAGCTCACCGCCCTGCGCCATTCAGGCCGCAAACACTATGTTGTGGCCTGCTGCATTGGGTTGTTGATCGGCTTTTACGACGGCCTGATCGGACCGGGCACGGGATCGTTCCTTGTCATCGCGATGGTCAGCTTGATGGGCTACGCGTTCTTGGAGGCCAGCGCCAAGGCGAAAATCGTCAATCTGGCGACCAACGCCGGCGCCTTGATGTTCTTCCTGCCACACGGTTCGCTGCTATGGGGCGTGGGACTCCTTCTTGGGGCGGCGAACATGGCCGGCGGCTACCTCGGTGCCCGAACTGCCGTGAAACAGGGCAGCAAGTTCATCCGGATCGTGTTCCTGGTCGTCGTCACGGTCTTGATCATCAAGCTCGGCATGGACGTCTGGACCGAAAACATCCTGCACCACTAACCTCCTCCATGTGGTCGGTCCAGGGGCCGGTGCGGGCTCAGTACAAGGATTTGAGCCCGTGCGCGTCCGGCAGCCCGGGGAGTGTTTTACCCGCCATGGTGCTGGCCACCCACAGGGAACGCTGGGCGTCGCCACCACTGCCGGGCTCTTCCAAATAAGACAACGCATTTTCCACTTCCCGCACCACAGTCCACTGGACGGCAAGGTCTTCGTCGAGTCCGGCGGCCTGCGCCAGCAGTGAAGCACGACGGCGGAGCCCGGCTTCCGCGTTTCGGGCCGGCAGGTCCCGGAGCCGGTTCCAGAGGCAGGGCGCGAGTGAAAATTCGGCATCCCCCACCTGGGCTTGCGGGTCGATGGCCAAGTACGTATTCGTGCCTGGCCGGGCCAGGATGTTCATGTAATGCAGGTCGGTGTGGACCAACACATCGGAACTGCTGCCGCGGCGGGCCACGGCGCCGTGGGTTTGACAGACTTCCAGGGCAGCCTCGAGCAGCCAGCGCGGGAACGGTTCGGCCAGCTCGCCCCAGCGCTGCGGCAGTTCGTCGCAATACCTCTCGGCGGTGGCCGCAATGTGCGGGATCCGCTGCCACTGGCTGCGGCCGTCGGGTCGAATGCCCAAGGCCCGCACGACCCCGCCCCACGCCGGGATGGCCTCAGCCATGGGCAGCTCCAGCAGGGAGCTGCTGTCATCAAGTCGTTCGAGGAGCATGGCCCCGAGGCTCTCGTCGCTTGCAAGCAGCCGCACGGTTCCACGCCCGTCCCAGAGCGTGAGCGCAACAGGCTCCAAGAGCGCCTCCTCGTGGGGGAACGCAATCTTCAACGCGGCAGCCGTGCCATCCAGGGAAAGCACCGGAACCACAATCCCGGTGTTCCCGTGCCACGGCAGTCCGCCGGCCGGCAGGTCCGGCGTCAGCTGCCACTGCCCAAGGGCTTGGTGGATAAACCCGGGAAGGTGACCCAGCCAGGCACGGCCGGCAAGGGTTTGGCGGTGCCGCAACCGCAGCGGTTCGGGAATTTCGACTCTCATGGACACACCCCGAGCTTACCGCCGGCACCCGGGCCGGGCAGTCCGACGTCGTCCGGGAAAAACGCTAACCAACGAGTCCGCTTGACCCCAGCAGGCTGCCTATGGCGAATGTGGCCGCCAGGGCCACTGCGCCGCCGAGCACGACCCGGGCCGCCGCCTTGGTGCGCGAACCGCCACCGATCGTGGCACCAATCCAACCGGTGATGCCCAGCGCGAGCAGCACCGCCACGAAGGTGACGGGGACGCGGATGTTTTCGGGCGGCAGGAGAATGGCCAGCAGCGGGAGAATGGCGCCGAGGGTGAAGGCGATGGCCGAGGCGAAGCCCGCATGCCAGGGACTGACGACGTCGTCCGCGTCGAGGTTGAGCTCAGCCGACAGGTGGGCGCCAAGTGCGTCATGCCCGGTCAGTTCGTTGGCGACAAGGACTGCTGTGGCGGGGGAGAGGCCCTTGTGCTCGTAGGCCCTTGCCAGGTGGGCCAGGCTTTCCTGCGGGGCCCGCTCCAGGTCGAGCTTCTTCCTTGCGATCATGGCCTTTTGGCTGTCGCTCTGGCTGCTCACGGATACGTATTCGCCCAGGGCCATGGAGACCGCGCCGCCGACCAATGCGGCCAGGCCTGCGGTCAGGAGGGGCCCTGTTCCCTCGGTTGCGCCGGCAACGCCGACGGCCACTGCCGCCACTGACACTATTCCGTCATTGGCGCCCAGCACCCCTGCCCGCAGCCAATTCAGCCGCTGGGCGATTTCCCCCGTTGTTGACTGTGCCCGTGCACGTCTCAGGTCTTCTGCTCGCTTCATGATTCAAGCAAAGTACCGGGTTGTTTATGCCGCCAGCAAGGAAAGGATGTCCTCGCTGAGGCATGGCTGCCCTATACACGGGCAGCGGAAAATGAAGTTTTGGCGGAGCCGGGAGCTTGAAGCGGAGCTGGGACGGGGCTGCTGTGGCGCAGCTACGGCGCTGCTACGGCGTCGCGGGTCCGGCCGGCGTTGATTCCGCGGGCATCCCAGCCAACGCAGGGGGAGTACCGCCCCAGCCGACCTGTGCCTGTGCAGAATCGAGCAGCCATGTCACCGAGATCTCGCGGAGCATTGTGGTGTTTGCCGGCGCCGGGGTTGCGGCAGCTGCGGCACCAGGAGCTGCAGTTGCGGCGGCATCATCGGGCAGGACCGTGCTGAGCGCGGCAAGGTCGGCATAAACGCCGCTCAACTCGGCTTCCAAGCCGGCCAAGGCGGTTTTGGGAGTCGTGGTGAACGTCGGATCGAGGTCAAACCCCGCCACCGTGGTCGCCAGCGGCAGGCAACGGACTTGAAGCTCGGCGTTGAGCACAGCCAACTTTGCCTGGTGCCGCTCCAGCAAGTCTGCTGACTTGCTGAACTGCGGTTCGGCAAACCTGGTGGTGGACACCTGGTAGGCGTAGACGGCCTTCTGTTCGGCCAGCGCGGCGGCACGCAGCGCGGCATCGATGGTGGCTCCGGGGCGCGGCTCCAGAGTTGACTTGCACGGTGGTCCCTCGGGAGCCCGGAAGTCGATGCGGGCGGGCAGGAACGTCGTCGCTGCTGGCGTGCTTCCGGCGGCTGTGCTGAGGTTTTGCCCCAGCAGCAGCTGGCTGGTTCCCGCGGCCGCAAACACCCTGCCCATGGCGTGCTCGGCTGTCAGTGAGCTGTCCAGGAGTTCACCGCCACTGGTGGACAGTGCAAGGGCCAGTTGGGCCGCGGTGGGCGGCGTTCCGGTGGTTGCCGTTGGTGTGGGCGTTGCGGTGTTGGGCGGCAGCCCGTCGCCCAGCGCAGCAGCCTGAACCTCCAGATCCTTGACGGCCCGGTCCAGGACCTCCCGAGTCTTGGTGTCATCGGTGGAGTTGGCCAGCGCTGTGCTTTGGGCCAGCAGTGCAGTGGTTGCGTCCCACGCTGACTGTCGGTGTTGCTCCGTTTGGGAAGGGCCAACAGCTGCCTCCTCGTTGCCGGTGAGCACAGTTCCCATGCCAACTACCAGGGCAGAAATCACCACCAGGAAGAACAGTCCGCGGAGGAAGGCCACGGCCCGGTTACGCTTCTTGACCGGTGTGGGGCGACGGGCGGCCCTGCCTGCGGAATCACTGTCGGTGGTGTCGTCAGGCTCTGAAGCTTCTTGTGCGTCCGCAGCTGTGCCCGATTTCGCTGTGTCCGTCGCAGGGTTCGTTGCGCCCGTGGTCAGCGCCGCGGATGCGCTCTCTCCCGGTTCGACGCCGGAGTCCAGCCGTTGTTCCGCCAGCCGTCTTTCGCGCCGCGACAGCGGGGCCTGATCCTCTGCGGTCTGACTCTCTGCAGTGGTGTCAGCTGGTGTTGTGTCGGTGTGCGGGGTGTCTGTTTGGTTGTCGTCGGGCAGCGGCGAGGAGTCCTCGTCGCCAGGTGCATCCGACGCAAGAGCCGCTGCCTCACGGGTTCCGGCCCCGCCATCACCGGTTCCAGTAGTGGGGGACTCGGCTTCACCATCAGGGGTTCCGGTAGTGGGGGACTCAGCTTTGCTTGGTTTTTCACGGGCAACAGCCGCGGCGACGGCGGCTGTTGCGGGGCCTGCAGCCGACTCGGAGGCTGGTTCCGGTCCTGCATCCACAGTTGTTTCAGGCTCGTCAGGCTCGTCAGGCTCGTCAGGCTCGTCCGACACTTCCAGCGCGGTCGGGTCCGGAAGAGCAGAATCACCGGCGGTTGACGGGGTATCTTTTTCGTCAACATCGGGAGCTGCGTTGGTACGGTCGGTCGCGGGTACTGTTTTGGCGCTTTCGTCGTCGACCGTTACATCCTCGGCGGGGAGTCCAGCCGTCGGCAATTTGTTGGCCGAGGCCGAGTCGGTGTCCGTCTTTGCTGCCTCAGCGACTTCTGCCGTTGACTTCACAGCCGCAACGTTCCCTGCCGCAATGTTTCCAGCCCCATTGCTTCCAGCCCCAGCAGGGACGGCAGGGGAGGTGGGCACAATCATGCCGTCGGCGCTGATGACAAGCAGGGCGGGGGCCGTCACCGCGGTCTTGGCCGGCGCTCCCGCGGGGGCTGTTGCACGGCGGGGACCCTTGCGCCCACTGGTGCCCGCAGGCTTGTCGGCGGCTGCAGCGTCATTGGAAGGGAGGGTCGTTTCTGGCCCGGCCTGGGAATCTGGATTGGTCACAACTGTTGATCATCTCACGAGTGCCTTGTACGGTGCACAATGTCCGGCGACCGCTGGTGGAATCGGGGCGCAATGCGTTCATACTCACACCTGATCGGTTCAGCAGCACAGGTGGAAACTCGGTAGTCTGTATAACTACAACAACATCAATAGGGAGGCGTGCGTTTTATGACGAAGCCGGACAGGTCCAAAATGACCGCACGCTCAGGGAATTCGCCCTCAGCAGCTGACGCCAGCGCCGAAGCGCAAAGACTTCAGGCCTTCCTTGCCCCCACGGTTACAGCCGCGAACCTGTACCTGGAAGAGGTCAAGGTGCACTTTGCAGGTGCCCACCGCACTGTTTCCATCGTTGTTGACCTGCCGGAAGATGAAGCCGGCGGCGTGGGCCTCGACGCGATTTCCTCGATTTCACGGGAACTCTCCGATGCCATGGACGCCGATCCCAACGACGACGGCGCAGCCTACGATCTGGAAATCTCCTCTCCCGGCGCAACCCGCCCCTTGACCGAGCCCCGCCACTGGCGCCGCGCGTTGGGCCGCATGGCCAAGGTCAACGCGTCCGATCGGGAGAACTTCATGGGCCGCATTCTGGCAGTGGAAGAGGACGGCGTGCTTTTCCGGCCTGAACTTCCGGTGAAGAAGGGCATGAAGGCCAAACAAGGTGAGCCTGAAAAGGTTTTGTTTGCGGTGATCCGCCGTGGTGTTGTGGAACTGGAATTTGCTCGCCTGGATGAGGCGGAGCTCGATTTGGAATTTGAACCGACAAGCGGCAACGCGGTCGATGGAGAGGGAAACTGACCATGGATATTGATATGAGCGCGCTTCGCGAGCTGGAGCGCCAACGGGAGATCCCGTTGGATGTGCTGATTCCCACCATCGAGCAGGCACTGCTGATGGCCTACCACAAGTCGACCGGCGCCCACGATATGGCCCGTGCCGAACTTGACCGCAAGAGCGGCCACGTCACCATTTGGGCGGCAGAGCTTGACGACGATGACAATGCCATCGGTGAGTTCGACGACACACCGAAGGGCTTTGGCCGCATTGCCGCCAGTACCGCCCGTCAGGTCATCCTGCAGCGTCTGCGCGA
This sequence comes from Specibacter sp. AOP5-B1-6, assembly GCF_052376555.1. NCBI lineage: Bacteria > Bacillati > Actinomycetota > Actinomycetes > Micrococcales > Micrococcaceae > Specibacter > Specibacter sp. AOP5-B1-6. Next base: position 74,649 of record NZ_JBQSVT010000001.1, on the reverse strand, counting down.
CGCTGAGGACGATGCTGTTGTGGGTGAGTTCCGTGGCAAGGAGGGCGAACTGGTCGCCGGGCAGATCCAGCAGGGCAACAACCCGAACATGATTCAGATTGACCTTGGTGCTGTTGAAGGCGTGCTGCCGCCCAACGAGCAGGTGCCCGGCGAGGACTACCGCCACGGCAACCGCATCCGCACCTTCGTTGTGGAAGTACATCGCGGACTCAAGGGCCCGTCGATCACGCTGTCACGCTCCCACCCCGGCCTCGTGCGCAAGCTCTTTGAAATGGAAGTTCCCGAGATCGCCGACGGCACAGTTGAAATCGTGGCGCTGGCCCGTGAAGCCGGCCACCGCACCAAGATTGCCGTCCAGGCCAACAAGGCGGGCGTCAATGCCAAGGGCTCGTGCATCGGTGAGATGGGTTCCCGTGTTCGGGCCGTCATGACCGAACTCCACGATGAAAAGATTGACATCGTTGATTTCAATGAGGATCCGGCGATTTTCATCGCCAACTCGCTCTCTCCGTCCAAGGTGATTTCAGTCACCATCATCGACGAGGCATTGCGCTCTGCGCGTGTCGTTGTGCCTGATTATCAGCTGTCCTTGGCCATTGGCAAGGAAGGGCAGAATGCCAGGTTGGCCGCCAAGCTCACGGGTTGGCGCATCGACATCGTCTCCGACGCCGTGGCGGTTTAGGTCTGCGGCGCAGCTGCGCGGTAGACTGGGAAGAGCCGGGCCCGAAACTGCCCTGACATCCAAAAATACCCGAAGGTACAGCACAGTTGGCAAAGAAAGCAGTTGCAGCGCAAGCAGTTGATGCGCACAACGGAACTGCTGGTTCCAGCGAAGCTGTACGGACATGTATCGGATGCAGGAAAGCTGCGGGACGGCTTCGGCTTGTACGGATTGTCCGGTCAACCAACGACTCTGGTGAAACAGTGGCGTTAGTTGATTTACGACGTCGTACGCCTGGCCGGGGAGCTTGGCTGCACCCCAGCGAGGAATGCTGGAAGCTGGCGATCAAGCGCCGCGCCATTGGCAGGGCCCTTCCGGGTGTCACCAATGTCCACGACGTTGAGGCGTTTGCACAAAATGGTTTGCCGCTTCTGGCAGGCCAAGCAGTACGAACCTAATTGTCCCTTTGTGAAAGCGGGTCAGAAAACCGATGGAAACCCGATGAGTACCCAGCGATGAGTGCCCAAAAATGAGCATCTTTGTGCTCTCTCATACCGCCCATTCCGACGTGGAATGTTGCAGTAAGAATTAAGCGGTTCGTACCTGTCCGGTGCGGGCCGAGACAGGAGTAATGTGGCCAAGGCCCGCGTACACGAGCTTGCAAAAGAGCTCGGCATCACCTCAAAAGAAGCAGTGAGCAAACTGCAGGAGTTGGGCGAATTCGTTCGTTCAGCATCCTCCACCATTGAGGCCCCCGTCGTGAAGAAGCTTCGCGACGCTTTCCCCGTGGCAGCAAAATCTGCCGAATCCACTCCCGTTGCGGCTGCGCCTGCGACGGCAGCACCCAAGACGAGCACGCCCAAGGCTGCGGCAACCCCGAAGGCGGCCACCCCGGCCACCCCCGGCGCTGCTGTTCCCGGGCCCAAGGCTGCGACCCCCGGTGCAAAGCCCGGCGCGAAGGCTGCTCCGGAGGCACCTGCTGCCGCACCTGTTGCGGAAACGCCGGCAGCCCCGGCGCCTGCTGAGTCTGCCCCGGCACCGGCCGCACCCGCTGCTCCGGCTGCCCCGGCACCGGCTGCAAAGGCTGGAACCCCGGGCGCCCCGCGCCCCGGCAACAACCCGTTCGCCACCTCCCAGGGCATGCCGCGTTCAGGCAACCGCTCCGAGCGTGGCGAGAACCGCAACGACAACCGCAACGACAGCCGCGCACCCCGCCCGGCCGGTGCAGGTGCAGCGCGGCCAGGGAACAATCCCTTCGCGCCTTCACAGGGCATGCCCCGTCCAGGAGCTCCCCGCAATGCCGAGGCTGGCACAGGCGGCCCGCGTCCGGGCGGTCCACGCCCCAGTGCAGGTGCCGGTGCACCCCGTCCGGGCGCACCGCGTCCGGCTGGTGCCCCCGGTGCCGGTGGTCCCCGTCCGGGTGCTCCGCGCCCCGGCGGTGCTGCCCGTCCCACTCCCGGCATGATGCCGAACCGCACCGAGCGCCCTGCGGCGCCCGGACGCGGCAACGACCGTCCCGGTGGCCCGGGTCGCGGCCGTCCAGGTGCTCCCGGTGCCACACCGGGCGGCGCGCCAGGCGGAGCTCCCGCCGGTGGTGGCTTTGGCAAGGGCGGCCGCGGTCGCGGCGGCACCCAGGGCGCCTTCGGCAAGGGCGGCGCCGGTCGTGGCAAGCAGCGCAAGTCGAAGCGTGCCAAGCGCCAAGAGCTGGAGCAGATGAGTGCTCCTTCACTTGGTGGCGTGAGCGTTCCCCGCGGCGACGGCAACTCGGTCATCCGGTTGCGCCGTGGTGCTTCCATCTCCGACTTTGCCGACAAGATCGAGGCAAACCCGGCAGCTCTGGTGACAGTCCTGTTCCACCTTGGTGAAATGGCCACTGCCACCCAGTCACTGGACGAAGACACCTTCGCCTTGTTGGGCACCGAGCTGGGCTACAAGGTCCAGGTTGTTTCCCCCGAGGACGAAGAGCGCGAACTGCTGAGCAGTTTCGACATCGACTTCGACGCCGAGCTTGAGGCTGAAGGCGACGAAGACCTTGAAGTTCGCCCTCCAGTAGTCACGGTCATGGGTCACGTCGACCATGGTAAGACACGACTGTTGGATGCAATCCGCAAGTCCGACGTCGTCGCCGACGAGCACGGTGGCATCACCCAGCACATCGGTGCCTACCAGATCGTGCACGAGCACGAAGGTACAGATCGCAAGATCACCTTCATTGACACCCCCGGCCACGAGGCGTTCACCGCCATGCGTGCCCGTGGTGCCAAGGTCACCGACATCGCCGTTCTGGTGGTTGCCGCTGATGATGGCGTCATGCCGCAGACCATCGAGGCGCTCAACCACGCCCAGGCAGCGAACGTGCCGATCGTGGTTGCAGTGAACAAGATCGACAAGGAATCAGCCAACCCGGAGAAGATCCGCGGCCAGCTGACCGAGTACGGCCTGGTTCCGGAAGAGTACGGTGGCGACACCATGTTCATCGACGTGTCGGCCCGCAACGGCGTCAACATCGAGGAACTCCTCGAAGCTGTGCTGTTGACAGCCGACGCTGCCCTGGACATGCGCGCCAACCCGAACAAGGACGCCCGCGGCATCGCCATTGAAGCCAACCTGGACAAGGGCCGCGGTTCCGTGGCAACAGTCCTGGTGCAGTCAGGCACCTTGCACGTCGGTGACACCATTGTTGCCGGCACCGCCCACGGCCGTGTGCGTGCCATGTTTGACGAGAACGGTGACGCCATCACCGAGGCCGGGCCCTCACGTCCGGTCCAGGTTCTGGGTCTGTCCAACGTTCCCCGTGCAGGTGACACGTTCTTCGTCACCGGCGACGAGCGTACGGCCCGCCAGATCGCTGAAAAGCGTGAAGCAGCTGACCGCAACGCAGCGCTGGCCAAGCGCCGCAAGCGCATCAGCCTGGAAGACTTCGACCAGGCCGTTGCAGACGGCAAGGTTGACACCCTCAACCTCATCCTCAAGGGTGACGTCTCCGGTGCCGTTGAGGCACTGGAAGACTCGCTGCTCAAGATCGATGTTGGCGAAGGTGTGCAGCTGCGCGTCATCCACCGCGGTGTGGGTGCCATCACGCAGAACGACGTCAACCTGGCCACAGTGGACAACGCCATCATCATCGGCTTCAACGTCAAGCCTGCTGAGCGTGTTGCAGAGCTGGCTGACCGTGAAGGCGTGGACATGCGCTTCTACTCGGTCATCTACGGCGCCATCGATGACATTGAGCTCGCTCTCAAGGGCATGCTCAAGCCTGAATACGAGGAAGCAGAACTGGGTACCGCGGAAATCCGCGAAGTATTCCGTTCCTCGAAGCACGGCAACATCGCTGGTTCCATCGTCCGCTCGGGTACGATCCGCCGCAACACGAAGGCACGTGTGCTTCGTGGCGGGAAGATCATCGGAGACAACCTCACGGTTGACTCGCTCAAGCGCTTCAAGGATGACGCCACCGAAGTCCGTACCGACTTCGAGTGTGGTATCGGTTTGGGTTCGTTCAACGACCTGCAGGCCGAGGACATCATCCAGACGTTCGAAATGCGCGAAAAGCCGCGGGTCTAGGCCCCAAGCGCTCCCGCTGACCGGCTCGCTGAGCGAGCCAGCCAGCGGGGCCCCCGCACTGGGTGCACGACAGCATTTCAGGCAAGCCGGCCGGGCGTCCGCAGGGGCGCCCGGCCGGCTTTTCATTCCCTAAGATGGTTTATGAACCATCGACAGTCTTTCCATCATTAAGGAGTTCATCATGGCTGATTCAGCCCGCGCGTCCAAACTGGCACAGCGCATCAAGGTCGTGGTGGCCGAGGGCCTTCGCTCAAGGGTCAAGGACCCCCGCGTTGAAGGCATCACCGTCACCGATGCACGGGTCACGAACGACCTGCAGCACGCCACCATCTACTACACGGTATTTGGTGACGAGACGGCAGGCACCGAGGCCAAGATCGGACTGGAACGCGCCAAGGGCGTGCTCCGCGCCGAAGTTGGCAAGAACATCACGGTTCGGCTGACACCCACCCTTGAATTCATTGCCGACGAGATCCCCGAGAATGCCTCGAACCTGGAAGCGCTCCTGCGTGTGGCCAAGGAACGCGACGCCAAGCTGGCAGAGATCTCCGCCAACGCGGAGTTCGCCGGCGAAGCTGATCCGTACAAGTCAGACGAGGACGACGCCGAAGAAGCGTAACCCAAAGCACGACGGCGGGAGGCCCCTTTCAGAGGAAAGGTGGCCTCCCGTCGTCGTCGTGTGCTGTTGGACGGCTGGTGGCAGCACCCGCGTCTCACGCTGAACCCTGGCTTAAAGCTCGCGGGTGACCTTTGCCCCATGATCGAAAAGGGACGGTGCTTGCGCAAAGGGCGGGTGTTGGACTGCCGTCTTTTGCCGCAAACGCCGTCCCTTGTGCATTCCGCACGGAGCACGACGGGGCCGGTGCCTATTCTCGCGAAAGGGGCCACCGGCCGCCGTCGTGCTTCAAAGGGGTTAGCGGACGCCCCTGGTGATGAGGCTGCCTCCCGTGTCCGCCAAGGCGTTGGTGAGCATGGCCATGGTGTTGCCGCTGACTTCAACGTCGGAGGCCATCATGGCAGGGAACACATTGCTGACCTTGCCGTGCTTGATTTGGCTCACGCCGTCGCTCATGAGCTGGGCCACGTAGACGTTGTTGTTGCGGTCAACAGCGATGCCTGTCGGTGCGGAGAGGTTCTGCGCGAGCAGCTGGGTCTTGCCGCTGTGCAGATTTACCCGGTAGGCCTTGCCGACGCCGAGGGACTCGCCTGGAACGCCCGGAAGCACAGTGTAGTACAGCCACTGGCCGCTGACCTCGATGTCGGTTGGCACGGCTTGGGCGTAGTATTTCAGGCCCATCATGCACTCCGGAACCACCATGCCCGCTTCGGCCGCAACGGCGACCAGTGCGGCGTCAATCGTAATGGCCTCTGCCGGCACCGCCTTGACGAGTTTGACGTTGCCGCGCTTGTTCACAAACAGGATGGCGTTGGCTCCGGCATCGCCCACATACACGCCATTGTTGGCTGGCGCGGAGGAATACGGGTGCGAGTACAACTCTCCCAGTGACTGCATGTAGGGTGCCGAAGCCAGGCATTCGGGAGCGGCGTCACGGACACCATATACGGTACTGCCGTCGGGGTCGTTGGCCGCCTCGAAATCGGCCAGGTCGGTGATCTGGCGGGTGTTGCCTCGATGGTCGATCTGCATGAGCCTGGCCGGGAGCAGCGCGCCGCCCGGTTCCGGACCGGTGCCCTGGTCATTGTTGAAGTAGTAGGTGGTCCGGTCCTGATAGGAGACGCCTGCGATTTCCTGCCCGGGGGCGCTCACCACAGTGGTTTTCACTCCCTTGGCTGAAATGCTGGTGAGCTGGCCGGCAAAGGATTCGGCGACAAGGAAACTGCCCCTCGGGCCAAAAGCCACCTTCAGTGGGCTGACCAACTGCGATGCCACTTCGGTAACTGGCGACGGCTGGTGGTGGCCGTGGCCCGAGTTGTTGCCGTGACCTGTGTTGTTGTGCCACGAGCTGTTGTTGGCGTTGTGACCTGGGTTGTTGTCCGAATGGGCCAGTGCGGGTCCGGCGCTGAGAATCATGGCGAATGTGCAGGCAGCCGCGAGGGCCGCAATTCTTGATTTCATAATTTTCCCCTGGGGGAGGGGCCCGGTGATGACGGGCCGAGGGAGTTGTGATGCTGGGTATGGTTGCAGGCCACGTCCAGACTGCCTACCTCAAAACGAGGTGAAGCGGAATTTTGTCTCCTAGGTGCATGAGTCCGTCAAGGGTGCCAGCCCGGATGAGGGCCCAGCACGTGGGACAAGCGTAAGTCTGACGGTGCAGCGCCGTCAAAAAGTTTCGCTGCGGTTGCGGTGGACACACGTTTTCGGGAACTTGCCGTCAGACGAAAAAACGGGTGCCTCCGGTGCTGACACCGGAAACACCCGTTCAAGGGAAGTGGTTAGTCGCTCCACACAATCGGGGCGTCGTAGTACTCGTTGTCGTTGTAGCTGTCGTAGCTGAAGTTCGAGTCGTCATAGCTGGCAGCTGTGATTTCATCACCGGCGGGGGCCAGGAACACACTGCACATTGATTTGCTCGAGCCCACGACGTAGCTGAAGTCGTCGTCTTCGCCCTCGGTCTCAAAAGTGCCATCCTCGCAGTCGCCGATGCTGCCAAAAACGATGAGCTTCTGGGCGTCGGAGCCGTCCTTCAGCTGCGCAGTGATGCGGGGATCGCCGATGCCTGCCGACGGGCGCGACAGCGACGTCAGTGTCACGTCGGTGAAAACGTAGTACGGCGTCTGCCCGGCAAATTTGGCGGCATCCTTGAATTCAGCCAGATCTGCTTCGCTGCCCGCGACAATCTTGGTGACCTTGGTCTCGTACGTGGCTTCCTTGTACTCGTCCGTGTCCTTGTCGCCGGAGTTGCTGTGGGTGTAGGCAACCTCACCAAACTTCAGCTTGGTGCCTGGGGCGGTCAGCTCGCGAGTGTCTGCCGGTGCCGGCGCAGCGGATTCCTCGTCCGCTTTCTTGTCCGTTTCCTTTGCTGTCTTCTTGGCCGTTTCCTTGGCTGTGGGACTGGCGTCGTCGTCGCCGCCACGTTCCTGCGAAGCCTCGGACTCCTGCGGGGCAGGGGAGTCTTTCTGCGCAGCCGTGCTTGCCGCGACCGGCTCGACAGGGGCGCCGCCGGGGAGGCAGCCGGTGAGTGCCAGGGCAAGTGCTGCACTGGCGCCCAATGCCGCAAGTGAGCGCTTGTAGGTGATCCGGGACTGGTTGTTCATGGTTCTCCGTTGGTGGGCGGTTCGAATAATTACTCTTTTCGATAGCTTAAGCCATGGGGCGGCCTCCTGCGATGGGGACAACTCACCATGCGGGTTCCCCGGCGGGCATGCACAGTGCCCCGGTGCGGATATACTTCAAAGCGTGCTTTCTGGACTTGTAATCGTAGACAAACCGCAGGGATGGACCAGCCACGATGTGGTCGCCCGGATGCGAAGGCTGGCAGGGACCCGAAAAGTTGGTCACGCAGGCACCCTTGACCCCATGGCAACCGGCGTTCTGGTGGTGGGGATCAACAAGGCCACGCGCCTCCTGACTTACATTGTCGGCACCTCCAAGACCTATGAGGCGACGATCCGCCTCGGCTCCACCACCGTCACCGACGACGCCGAGGGCGAGGTGACCCACACCGAACCCGCCGACGGAGTCACGGATGAGGCCATCGAGGCGGGCATCGCCAAGCTGCGCGGCCCCATCGAGCAGGTGCCCAGCAGCGTCAGTGCCATCAAGGTCAACGGCGAGAGGGCCTATGCGCGCGTCCGCTCGGGAGAAGACGTCAAATTGGCCCCCCGGCCGGTCACCATCCATACCTTTGGGGTGCACGCCATCCGCCGCGGCACGCTTCAGCCGCAAGCGCCGGCGGACCAGGACAAAATCGACGCCGACACATCCGACAGCATGACCTCCGACGCTGTCGCTTCCGACGCCGTCACTTACGTGGATGTCGATGTCACCGTGCGTTGTTCCTCGGGAACCTACATCCGGGCGTTGGCACGGGACCTCGGTGCCGGACTCGGCGTCGGCGGCCACCTCACGGCACTGCGCCGCAGCAGTGTCGGACCGTACAACCTCGACCAGGCCCGCACCCTCGAGGAACTGGCCGAAAATCTGCATGTCCTGGACATCGCCGACGCAGCCCGTGCCTTGATGCCGGTGCGTGAACTCAGCGCGGCCGAAGCCGTTGAGCTTTCCTTCGGCCGGCGCATCCCCGCCAGCGCCGACGGCGGCCACACGCTCGCCGATCCGGCCGCGGCCTTTGCCCCTGACGGCACGCTTGTGGCCCTGCTGTCCGACGCCGGAAGGTACGCCAAACCGGTCCTGGTGTTCCCGTCGGACCCCGCCCCCGCTGCGACCAACACCACCGACGCCGCCGAGGAGTCCGCCAAGTGACGCTCGACGCCTGGTTTGTCATCGGCGCCGTCGTGGGCCTCGCCTCGACCATCGTGTGCGTCGTTGCCGCGGTGATGAAGAAGAAACCCAACGACATCACGTTGCTGGCACTGATCGCCGTCGAACTTTTCGTGGTGGCCTACGCCATTGGCTCAGTCGTCAGGCTGGCAGGCGGGCAGCAGCTGGCCGGTGAGGCGTGGGAGTTTTGGGGCTATATGTTTACGGCCGCCATGCTTCCCGTGGCCGGGTTCTACTGGGCCATGATGGAACGCACCTACTGGTCCAACTACGTCATGAGCGCTGTGGGCATCACAGTTGTTGTAATGCTGGCCCGCATGGCTCAAATTTGGTATGGCACGGGCGCCATTCAGGCGTCAGCCCCACTGCAACTAGGAATTGGATTATGAGAACCCCCGACACCGCCCCGCAAGAGGCCCCGCAGGGACGAACCACCGGTGCCGGCCGGCTGCTGATCACTGTCTACGCGGTCTTTGCCATCTCGGCCACAGCCCGCGCCGGCTTCCAAATTGCCACCCAATTTGCCGAGGCCCCCGTCGCCTACCTGCTCTCGGCCTTTGCCGCCGTCGTGTACATCGTGGCCACGGTGTCGCTGGCCAAGCCGGGCGCCACGTGGGCGCTGACAGCCACCATTGCCATCTGCATCGAGCTGGCCGGGGTGCTCGTCATTGGCGCCCTGAGCGTGTTTGACCCGGCCGCGTTCCCGCACGCCACAGTGTGGAGCATGTTTGGCAAGGGGTACGGCTACATCCCGCTGCTGCTGCCCATCATTGGCCTGATCTGGCTCTACCGCCACCGGGAGACCAAGTGAACACGGCGGAACGGACGACGTCGAACCCCACCCTGAGCGACGGAGTCACCTCCCTGCGCCGGCTCACAGCGGACGACGCACAGGCCTTTGCCGCGATCCACCGGGACCCGCTCAACGTCAAGTGGGCGGCGTCGATGGCGGACATGGACGACGCCCGGGCCGCCGAGTTGATCGACGGCTCGATTGCCGCCGGTTGGGAGACCGGGAGCAGCCTGCGCTTCGCCATTGTTGAACAGGTGCAGGGTGTTGACGAGGTTGTCGGAACCCTGAGCCTGCAAGATGTCTTTTCCACGACGTCCGGCGGGTCGGCCGCCGTCGGCATCAAGATGCTGCCGCCCGGGCGCGGGACCGGCTGCGCCCAACGCGCCATCGAGCTGCTGTGCGGATACGCCTTTGGAAATCTGCGGCTTGAAATCCTGCATTGGCGCTGCACCTCCGGCAACGATGCCAGCATCTCCCTCGCCCGGCGCTGCGGCTTTGTGCCGGCCGCCGAAATCCCCGGCTACGGCCACGTTGACGGCCAGGTCGCCGACGGCGTTGTGTTCAGCCAAACGGCCCGGCAGTGGGAGAGCAGGGATCGGGCGCCGAGCCCCGCAACTGTGGACGCTGTGCCCTTGGCCGCTGTGCCGTTGGATGGGGCAGCCCTGGACGCTGCGCCGCTGGACGTGGCCCCGGTGGTGCCGACCCTGCGTGACGCCGCGGTTGTGCTCCGGGCACTGACCATGGCCGACGCCGCACAACTGGTGGAAAACTGCCGCAACCCCGAGTCCGTGCGTTGGACCACGGTGCCGTTGAATTACACGATGGAACACGCCGAGTACTTCATCAACACGCTCACCCCGCAGGGCTGGGCCACGGGGGAGACCCTGACATTCGCCGTGGCGGACTCCGCGACGGATGGCCTGCTGGGTACGGTGGACCTGCAATGCAAACACCCGGGTGCGGCCTCCATCGGCATCAACTTTGGCGAGCACGCCCGCGGCACCGGCGCCGCGCAGGCCGCCATCCGGCTCCTCCTTGACTATGCGTTCAACCAGCTGAACCTGAGCTATGTGCACTGGCACGCGCTCGTCCCCAACTGGGGCAGCCGCAAACTCGCCTGGAAGCTGGGTTTCACCTTTGACGGCGAGATCCGCGGTGACTACAACGACCGCGGCACCCCCGCCGACCGGTGGATCCTCTCCCTGGCTGCAGGCGACGAACAGTTGCCCTCGCAGCCCTGGAACGGCCCGGAGCCTGTCAACAGGTAATCTTGGAGGGGCCCCGGCCGGCCCAACGGGCACGGCCCGGAACCGACCAGGCGCAGGACACCACGCGCAAGCGACGAATTGGATGAGGAAAAGTAGTGCAGATTTGGAACTCATTGGCGGAAGTTCCCCCGAACTTCGGCCCCTGCGTGGTCACCCTGGGCAACTTCGACGGGCTGCACCGCGGACACCAGGAAGTTCTGTCCCAGGTCCGTGCCGAGGCCTCAGCCCGGGGCGCCCTGTCCGTGGCACTGACCTTCGACCCGCACCCGGCACTCGTCCACCGGCCCGAGTCGGCCCCCGAGCAGATCATGGGTCTGCCCGACAAACTCGCGGCCATGGCCGGCCTTGGCCTGGACGGCGTACTGGTCCTGCCCTACACCCTGGAATTTGCCCAGCAAACCCCCGAGGAGTTCGTGCGCAGCGTGTTTGTTGACACGCTGGGAGCCTGCGCCGTCGTGGTGGGCCACGACGTCAGGTTCGGCCACGGCAACACAGGCGACCTCACCACCATGGTGGACCTGGGCGCGGACCTGGGCTTCGACGTCGTCGTTGTCAACGACGAAGGCCACGACCGCCGCTGGTCCTCAACCTGGGTGCGCGAGGCCCTGCACAAGGGCGACGTCGACATGGCCGCCCAGGTGCTGGGCCGTTCGCACACCATGAGCGGGGAAGTGGTGCACGGCGCTGCCCGCGGGCGTGAACTTGGCTTTCCGACGGCGAACCTGTCACCCGACGCCTGCGGGATCATCCCGGCCGACGGCGTCTACGCCGGCTGGCTGACGGACACGCACGGGCACCGCTGGCCGGCCGCCATTTCCGTGGGCTCAAATCCCACCTTTGTGGGCGTGAGCCGGCAGGTCGAGGCCTATGTGATTGACAGGCCGGAAGAGCCGGTGGAGGCCTTCAACCTGTACGGCCAGCATGTGGTGGTGGAATTTGTGCGCAGACTGCGCGGCATGGTCGCCTACACGGGGCGCGAAGCACTCATCGAGCAAATGCACCACGACGTCACGGACAGCCGCAGCATTCTTGGTTGAAGCCGGCAGTGCCTCAAGCGGGAGGCCGGATCAAGCGGACGGGGCCGCAGGGAGTGCGGGACAGTGAGTTGTTTCTCACCCGCTTCGACAGATGCTCTCCTCCTGCACTAAACTGAAAGGTGGAATCCGGCTGCAGTCCGTGGTGGCTGGGTTCAACTGTGTTTGGTCAAGAAATTGATTCGGTGCAGTTCAACATGTTCACGGCACATTCAAGGAGTTACTTGTGGCATTAGACGCCGCTGTAAAGCAAGAAATCATGCAGGCTTTCGCAACCAGCGAAGGCGACACCGGTTCGCCCGAGGTTCAGGTGGCGATGCTCTCACGACGCATCACCGACCTGACCGAGCACCTGAAGATGCACAAGCATGACCACCACACCCGCCGCGGCCTCATGGGCCTGGTTGGTCGCCGTCGTCGTTTGCTTGGGTACCTCAAGGACACCGACATCGCCCGCTACCGTACGCTCATCGAGCGCCTCGGCCTGCGCCGCTAGTCTGTGAACAAGGCGGCCTTCCTTGCGCCGGGACCTCGTGTCCCCGGTGTTGGAAGGCCGCCTTTCACAGTGTAGGAAACTTATATTGTGAGAATTGTGCCGGACGCCTTGGTGCCCGGCACGCACCCCTGCAGGACAAGGGCGCAACCGACGCATTCACGCACTCGCGGTCCTCGGTAGTGGCCTCCGGGAAGAAGCAATTGACGCTTCACGCCCGTGGGCCTCGATCGAAGACCGGGTGTTGTACAGAGAGCCACAGCACAATCCGGTGGTGATCCTGGGAAGAGTGTGCGGTGCCGCTCCTTGGCAGGGGTTCAAAAGATGAACATCTACCAGGAAATGGAGGTGACTCTCATATGGAGGGTCCCGAGATTCAGTATTCAGAGGCCGTCATTGACAACGGCCGCTACGGCAAGCGCGTTATCCGCTTTGAAACCGGACGCCTTGCCCAGCAGGCAGCAGGTGCTGCCATGGTCTACATTGACGAAGACACCGTATTGCTGTCAGCCACCACGGCCGGCAAGCACCCGCGTGAAGGTTTTGACTTCTTCCCGCTGACAGTTGATGTGGAAGAGCGCATGTACGCCGCCGGCCGCATCCCGGGCAGCTTCTTCCGCCGCGAAGGCCGCCCCTCAACCGAGGCCATCCTGGCCTGCCGCTTGATGGACCGCCCGCTGCGCCCGGCATTCGTCAAGGGCCTGCGCAACGAAGTGCAGGTTGTTGTCACCGTTCTGGCGATCAACCCCGACGTGCTGTACGACGTGGTGGCCATCAACGCCTCCTCCATGTCGACCCAGCTCTCCGGACTGCCGTTCTCCGGCCCGATCGGCGGCGTTCGCGTTGCACTGATCGACGACGGCCAGGGCCCGCAGTGGGTAGCCTTCCCGAAGCACTCCGAGCTGGAAAACGCCGTGTTCAACATGGTTGTTGCCGGCAAGATTGCCGGTGACGACGTTGCCATCATGATGGTGGAAGCCGAAGCAACCGAGAACTCCTGGAAGCTCATCAAGGAACAGGGCCACCAGGCCCCCACCGAAGAGATCGTTTCAGAGGGTCTGGAAGCTGCCAAGCCGTTCATCAAGGCACTGTGTGAAGCACAGGCCGACCTGGCCGCCCGCGCAGCCAAGCCCACGGTCGAATTCCCCGTTTTCCTTGACTACCAGGATGACGCCTACAACGCCGTCGAGAAGGCTTCAGCGACCAAGCTGGCAGCCGTGTTCTCGATCGCCGACAAGCAGGAACGCGACAACGCCTCCGACGCCTTGAAGGATGAGACGGTTGCCGCGTTGGCGTCCGACTTCGCTGGCCGCGAGAAGGAGCTCTCCGCAGCTTTCCGCTCCGTGACCAAGCAGGTCATCCGCCAGCGCATCCTCACCGAGCAGGTCCGCATCGACGGCCGTGGCCTGACGGACATCCGCCAGCTCACCGCTGAAGTTGAAGTCCTGCCCCGCGTGCACGGTTCGGCCATCTTCGAACGCGGCGAAACCCAGATCCTGGGTGTCACCACGTTGAACATGCTCAAGATGGAACAGCAGATCGACTCGCTGAGCCCGGTAACGCGCAAGCGCTACATGCACAACTACAACTTCCCGCCGTACTCCACCGGTGAAACCGGCCGCGTGGGTTCGCCCAAGCGCCGCGAAATCGGCCACGGTGCCCTGGCCGAGCGGGCCATCATGCCCGTACTGCCGTCGCGTGAAGAATTCCCCTACGCCATCCGCCAGGTCTCCGAGGCTTTGAGCTCCAACGGCTCAACCTCCATGGGTTCCGTATGTGCATCGACCCTGTCGCTGCTCAACGCCGGTGTGCCATTGAAGGCTGCTGTTGCAGGCATCGCCATGGGCCTGGTCTCCGACCAGGTTGACGGCCAGACCCGCTACGCCGCCCTGACTGACATCCTCGGCGCCGAAGATGCCTTCGGCGACATGGACTTCAAGGTTGCCGGTACCGCCGAGTTCGTCACAGCCATCCAGCTGGACACGAAGCTCGATGGCATCCCGGCCTCCGTTTTGGCTGCCGCCCTGAAGCAGGCACGCGAAGCACGCCTGCACATCCTGTCCGTCCTGACCAGCGCCATCGACGTCCCGGACGAGCTCTCCGAGTTCGCGCCCCGCGTCATCGCGGTCAAGATCCCCGTTGACAAGATCGGCGAGGTCATTGGGCCGAAGGGCAAGATGATCAACCAGATCCAGGAAGACACCGGCGCTGACATCTCCATTGAAGATGACGGCACGGTCTACATCGGTGCAACGAACGGACCGTCAGCTGACGCCGCTCGTTCAGCGATCAACGCCATCGCCAACCCTCAGATCCCTGAAATTGGCGAGCGTTACCTGGGCACAGTTGTCAAGACCACCACGTTCGGTGCGTTCATCTCGCTCACACCGGGCAAGGATGGTCTGCTGCACATCTCCGAGCTCCGCAAGCTGGCCAACGGCAAGCGCGTGGACAACGTGGATGACGTGGTTTCCGTCGGCCAGAAGATCCAGGTGGAAATCACCAAGATCGACGACCGCGGCAAGCTCTCCCTCTCGCCGGTTGTTGCCGACGAAGAGAACGCCACCGAAGAAGTAGCTGCCGAAAGCGCTGCTGAATAATTCATGGCGATCACCCTTTTGCCGCTATTAAGCGCTGCTGACGGCCTGAACGGCAGCGGCTCCACCGTCATCTCGGGCCAGACCGGCGGCGCCGTCGTGCGCCGCTCGGTCCTGCCCGGGGGCGTGCGGGTCCTCACCGAGGCCATGCCCGGACAGCGCAGTGCGACAATCGGGTTCTGGGTTGGTGTTGGCTCTCGGGATGAAACCGAGGGCCAACACGGCTCAACCCATTTCCTTGAGCACCTGCTGTTCAAGGGCACCAAACGCCGCACGGCGTTGGAAATTGCGTCCGCCTTTGACGAGGTTGGCGGGGAATCCAACGCTGCGACGGCCAAGGAAAGCACCTGCTACTACGCACGCGTGCTGGACACCGACCTGCCCATGGCTATCGACGTCATCGCCGACATGGTCACCTCAGCCGTGATTGACCCGGCCGAGCTGGAGCAGGAGCGCGACGTCATCCTGGAGGAAATCGCCATGGACGGCGACGACCCCACCGATGTTGCCCATGAGAATTTTGTTGCGGCCGTTCTGGGCGGCCACGCCCTGGGCCGCCCCATCGGGGGCACCCCCGAGGCCATCAAGGCTGTGCCCCGCGAATCCGTGTGGGCGCATTACCAAAAGCACTACCGGCCCGAAACGCTTGTCATCACCGCCGCCGGCGGTCTTGACCACGACGAGGTGTGCGGCCAGGTGCTTGAGGCGCTGCACACCGCCAGCTGGTCCCTGGACGACGGCGTTGCCCCTGCCCCGCGGCGCTCCAGCAAGCCCGTCGACGTGAGCGGAACCGCCGGATTGCACGTGGTCAAGCGCCAGGTCGAACAAGCCAACATCATCCTCGGCTGCCCGTCACTGCGCGCCACAGACCCACGCCGCTACGTCATGAGCGTGCTGAACTCCATTCTTGGCGGCGGCATGTCATCGCGCCTGTTCCAGGAAATCCGGGAAAAGCGCGGACTGGTGTACTCCACGTATTCCTTCGCCTCCTCCTATGCCGACACCGGCTACTTCGGCATGTACGCCGGCTGTGCTCCGGCCAAGGTGGGTCAGGTCATTGGCCTGCTGGAAGCTGAACTTGAAAAACTGGCCGAGCGCGGCGTCACCGACGATGAGCTGGCCAAGGCGCTGGGACAGCTGGCCGGCGGCATCGTGTTGGCACTTGAGGACAGCGGCTCCCGCATGTCACGCCTGGGCCGGGCCGAACTGGTCACGGGCGAATTCCTGGACATCGACGAGTCCCTCGACCGGATCCGCAGGGTCACGGCCGCGGAGGTTCAGGACCTGGCCCGCGAGTTGGCCGGCTCGCCGCGCACCATCACGGTTGTCGGCCCGTTTGAGGAATCCGAAACCTTCGGCCTCTAACCTCTTTTACATCTGGCCCGCAGTTGTGGCTGTAAAACACCGTTAAATCACGTGTTTTACGACCACAGCTGCGGGCCAGTTGCATCGGGTGGCGTCAGGTTGCTTTAGGGGAGTTGTTCAACCACCCGGGACTTGGGCCCGCCGGCCAGTGCCGGAGAAACGCTCGCGGTGGACCACACCTGGGCCTTCAACCGGGCAAGGAACTGCTCCGCCTCGCCGGCCGTGGCGAAATCCAGGTCAAGCACCACATAGTGCTCCTCGCCCACGGGCCGGAACACCCTTTCTGCCAGTACGCCGGAAGCCGTCCGCCCCAGCGGATCGGCGTCGTAAGCGCCCTTCCACATCCCAAAGTCCTTGATGCCGTGTTCAAGCTGCAAGGTAAACATTGCCCTGTCCTTTCGTGGAAACTGATGCCTTGACTTTAAGTCTCCGGGCCGCCAGGAAACATCCCATAAATCTGGGGCACCGCCGCCCCGTGCGGGGCGGGCAATGGGCGCATACTTGAGGCATGACCAGCGAATGGGCCCTGCGCCGCTGCCTGGACCGGGTCGAAGCACTGGGGGATGCCGGCCTGGACAGCCACACCTACCGCTCCGGCGTGCTGGGCGAGCTACATGCCGTCGTTGGCCATGATGCCTGGGTCTGGCCGCTGGCGGACCCTGTCACGACCGTTGGTGTTGCGCCGATGGCCCAGGGGCCGTTCGCAGGGGAGCTGCCCGCCTTGATCTCGCTGAGGTACCGGACGGCCGTCAACAGATGGACAACACTGCCCATCAATCCGTCGCGGGCGGTGTCCTTGAAGCAGGCGACGGGCGATGAACCCGGCCGCAGTGCCCTGTGGCCGCTGTTGTGCCGGTATGGGGTGGTGGACGTCTTGTCTGTTGCTTTTGCCGACCGCTGGGGCTTGTGGGGCTGGCTGGAGTTGTGGCGGGGACAGGGACAGGCCGACTTTTCCCTCGCCGAGGCGCAGCAGCTGGACGCCATCGCGGCGGTTATTGCCCCAGGCTTGCGGGCATGCTCCGCCCGGGAGTTTCGCAGCGGCGCCCCTGGCGGATCAACTGCCCGAGGATCAACTGCCCGCGCATCAGCTGCCGGCCACCGCCAGGCCGTTTTGGTCCTGGCCGACGACTTGTCCGTCATGAGCCAGACCGCCTCAGCTGCCCCGTGGCTTGAATTGTTGCAGCGCGCACCACGCCCGAACCAGGGAGTGCCGGCAGAGGTGCTGAATGCGGCTGCACAACTGTTGGCGGTGGAGTGCGGCGTCGACACCCATCCGGCCCGTTCCCGCGTCCATGTGGGCGGCGGGGTGTGGGCAGCCGTGTCGGCGGCAAGGATGACGACGGGGGTTGCCGGCGCCGCGGCGCCGATTGCCGTCACCATCCAGGACGCCCTGCCCACTGAACGGATCGAGATCTTTGAGCGCAGCTTCGCCCTGACCCCGCGGGAATCCCAGTTGTTGGAGCTCTGCGCGGCGGGGCCGGACACAGCCGCCCTGGCCCGCCACATGGGTATCAGCAGGTACACGATCCAGGATGTTTTCAAGTCGATCTTCGGAAAAACGGGTGTCCAGAGCCGCGGCGCACTGCTGGCATTGTCGTTGGGCCCGCTGGCGCCGGCCGTCTCGTGAGCGGCTGGGCCCGCCGCCTGCGGAGGCTACCCTCCGGCGAACGGCGGCAGCACGTCGACGACGTCACCTGACTTCAGTGTGGCCGTCAGGTCCCGGGTGGATACCTCGTTGAGCAGAAAGCTGCACCGGGTCAGGATCTCGGCCAACGGGGGAGTGTGGCCCGAGGCCGAGACCGGAAAGCTCGTGACGAGCAGCTCGGACAAGTCCGCCAGCGTATACGGCCTGGACCCTGCCACGGCAGCGAGGTCAACGGCCTGCTCCTCAACGCCCGTGGCGGCTGCGGCGGCGGCAAAGAATCGTACGAACATGGTCATCCTCCGATGGCACTCATGCTGCGGTCGGGCTGCACGAAGTCGGCATCGCCCAATCCGGGGTGGCCCATGCCGTGGGCGCGCGGTTTCGCCCACATGGCGTCCTGCCAGCGGGAGGTGACGGCGTCGTCGTCGTTCTTGGTTGTTCCGGAGCGCAGCAAGGCGAGCAGGTCGACCTCGGTCCGGGAGAAGAGGCAGCTCATGACCTTGCCTTCGGCGGTGATGCGGGTGCGGCGGCAGTCGGCGCAGAACGGTTCGGTCACGGAGGCGATGATGCCCACGGTGCCCAATAGGGTGTCGGAGCCCGGGTGGCGCACCTCGAAACGTTCGGCGGGGGCGCCGTCGCGGGCGCGCGGATCCGGGGTGAGCTCGAAGCCGGTGCTGAGCAGTGCCCGGATTTCGGCGGCGGTGATCATGCCGTCGCGGGTCCAGCCGTGGTCGGCGTCCAGCGGCATTTGTTCGATGAAGCGCAGTTCGTAGCCGCGGTCAAGGGACCATTGCAGCAGTTCGGCCGCGTGTCCGTCGTTGATGCCGCGCAGCAGGACGGCGTTGATCTTCACCGGTGCCAGGCCCGCGGCTGCGGCGGCCTCGATGCCGGCGAGCACCTGGTCAAGGAACGGCCGCCGGGTGAGTTGCAGAAAGGCGTCGTGGTGCAGGGTGTCCATGGAGACGTTCAGCCGGGTCAGGCCGGCGTCGGCCAGCGCCTGCGCCTTTTTCGCCAGGCCCACGCCATTGGTGGTCAGCGAGATGGGCAGCTCGGGGTGGTTTTGGCGCAACGCGGCAATGATGTCGACCAGGTCGGCGCGGACCAGGGGTTCCCCACCGGTCAGCCGCAGTTCACGCACGCCCAGCGCGTTGACACCAAGGCCCACCAGCCGGACGATTTCAGCCGCGGTGAGGAGCTTTTCCTTCTTCAGCCATTCCAGGCCGGCCTCCGGCATGCAGTAGGTGCAACGCAGATTGCATTTGTCGGTCAGCGACAACCGCATATCGGTCGCCACCCGGCCGAACTGGTCCAGCAGGCCCGTGCCCGCACCACCCGGGCGCGGCGCTCCGGCGGCGGAGGGGGCGGGGCGCACCTCCGGCATGCCCAGGGTCACGCGTTTGGTCTCCATGCCCCAACGCTACGCCATTATTGGATTCCCGGTGCCGCTGCCGTGTACGGCCCAGGCGTGCAGCGACGGAATTCAGCCGCACTCACGGGCGCACTTGGCGGCACTCGCCTAGGATTGGGAACGGGGCGCCGCCCGGCGCCCGCCGGAAGGAAGTCATGCGGAGAGCAGTCGCCGAACACCAAGAGGCCGTCGAGCAGCTATTGCGCCGGAGCTGGGCTGAGCTGTCCGGCTCCGTCATGGACGACGGCGGCACGCAGCTGCCGCTGGCGCAGTCACCCGGGCGTGTGCTGACCACCGACCTGGTGGCACCGGTGGACCTGCCACCCTTTGCCAACTCCCAGATGGACGGTTACGCCATCCGGGTGGATTCTCATCAATCCAAAAAAGTTGATTTGGCGGAATCAACCTCTTACGTGGTGGCGGGGACCATCGCCGCCGGTGCCGTTCCGGACGAACTGGCGCCCGGTCATGCCCCCCCGATCATGACAGGGGCCATGCTGCCGGCCGGAGCCAACGCCGTCGTGCCCATTGAACTGGCCCGGCCGTCGCAGTTCGCCGCGCCCGGGGACATGGTGGTGCTGCCGGCCACGGCTGCGGGCAAATTTGTCCGAACCCAGGGGAGCGATGTGCAGCACGGCTCGGTGGTTGTGGCCGCCGGAACCCTGCTCAATGCCGCCCATGCCGGGCTTGCCGCCGCCCTGGGCTGCACCGAGCTGCCGGTCCGGCGAAAACCGCGGGTGCTGCTGCTGACAACCGGTGATGAAGTGTTGGCACCCGGCGACCCTGCGGCAGTCGGCGGCCTGCCGCCGGGAATGATTTTTGATGCCAACGAGGCGCTGCTCCGGGCCAGTCTCGCCGACGCCGGCGCCGAGGTGGTTCACTCCTACGTTGTCAGGGATGATCCCAGTGCCCTGCTGCGGCTTTTGGAGGGTCATGTGGGCAGCGTCCAGACCGGTGGCGGCGTGCCCGAACCCAACGTCGACCTCGTCATCTCGGTGGGCGGCATCAGTGCCGGTGCCTTCGAGGTTGTCAGGCAGGCGCTGGGCGGCCCCAACGCCGGGTCCCAGGCCGCCATGGAGTTTGTCTCCGTGGCGCTGCAGCCCGGCGGCCCGCAGGCACTGGGCACCTACCGGGGCGTGCCATTTCTTGGCTTCCCGGGAAACCCGGTCAGCGCGTTCGTGTCGTTTGAAATTTTCCTGCGCCCTGCACTGTCGGCACTGCTGGGCGCCCCCGCAAAGCGCCGCGTGGTGGTGGCCGCACTGGAACAGGCCATGACATCACCGCCGGGCAAGCACCAGATCCGCCGCGGCATTTATTCGGGACCGGAGTTTGAATCCGCTCCATCGGTCGGTGAAATTGGCGGGGAGTCCTCGCATTTGTTGGGGGCCCTGGCGCATGCCAACGCCCTCATCAACATCCCGGCCGGCGTCACCGAATTGCAGGCCGGGGCAAAAGTGGAAGTATGGCTGTTGTGACTACTCCCGACACCCCTTCCCTGACCCATTTGCGCCACGATGGAACCGCCGCCATGGTGGACGTTTCCGACAAGGTCACGACCACCCGCGAGGCCACAGCCACGGGCACCGTCTCCACCACAGTGGACGTCATGAGACTGCTGGGCTCCGGCGGGCTGCCCAAGGGCGACGCGCTGGCCGTGGCGCGGGTGGCAGGCATCATGGGGGCCAAAAAAACTTCCGAGCTCATTCCCTTGTGCCACCCCCTGCCCATCTCCAAGGTCACTGTTGACTTTGAACTGGGCGACAGCGCCGTCACGGTGCTTGCCACGGTGAAAACCCGCGGCGTGACGGGCGTGGAAATGGAAGCGCTGACGGCTGTTTCGGTTGCCGCCCTGAGCGTGTACGACATGATCAAGGCAGTGGACAAGCACGCCGTCATCTCCGGCATCAAGGTGCTGGCCAAAAGCGGCGGCAAGAGCGGCGACTGGGTGGCCGGCCCGGAACCAACCGCCGGGTCGGACGCCACCGGAGCCACCGCCCACGGCGGGCAGCCGGCATGAGTGCCTGCGAACCGGGCACGTCCCTGGGAGCCGGCGCCGTCGTCATCGCGTCCACCCGCGCTGCGCTGGGAGTCTACGACGACAAGACCGGACCCATCATCGCCGACTGGCTCAGTGAACACGGCTTCGAGCCCATGGCCCCCGTCGTCGTGCCGGACGGCGCCCCGGTGGGGGCCGCGCTGCGGGCAGTACTGACGCAACGTCCCGCCGTCGTCATTACCAGCGGCGGCACCGGCCTGAGCCCGGATGACCAAACCCCGGACATGACGCTGCCGTTGATCGACCGGGAAATCCCGGGAATCATGGAGGCGATCCGTGCCGCCGGCCGGGCGAAAACGCCGATGGCCGCCCTGAGCCGGGGCCATGCCGGCCTTGCCGGACACACCGTGATCGTGAACCTGCCGGGTTCCCCCTCCGGCGTCATGGACGGGCTGGCCGTGCTGGATCCGATCATCAAGCACCTCTGCGAGCAGGTGGCCGGTCACCATGGCCACTAACATCGAAGTCGTGTGCGCACGGTTGAGTGCCGAGCCCATCTCCGTTGACGCAGCCATCGCCGCCGTGGAGTCCGACACCGCCGGGGCCGTGGTCAGCTTCAGCGGCGTGGTGCGCAACCACGATGGCGGCAAGCAGGTCGCGCGCCTGGCCTACAGTGCGCACCCGCTTGCCACCGGCGTGCTCAACGACGTGGTTGGCTCGCTGTTGGACAGTGCGCGGGACCCCGACGGCCACCCCGTGCGCGTCTGGGTGGCACACCGGGTGGGGCCGCTGGAAATCGGTGAACCAGCCCTTGTTTGCGCCGTTGCGTCCTCCCACCGGGCGGAGGCCTTCGAGCTGTGTTCGGCCCTGGTGGAACGGATCAAGGCCGAGGTGCCAATCTGGAAGGAACAGTTCTTCGCCGACGGCAGCGTCGAGTGGGTCGGGGCCGGCAGCATGCCGGAGCAGGCCGCTCCGGAAAACCAGTAGGCTTAAACCCATGAGTGAAATGCTGAAGGTTGCCGTGCTCGGCGCCAAGGGACGAATGGGAACGGCTGCCGTGGCGGCCATCGACGCCGCGAAGGACCTGGAGTTGGTGGCGGCGCTGGGCCGCAATGACCCGTTGGAGCTGCTCGTGGAGCGAGGCGCCCAGGTCGTTGTTGACCTGACGGTCCCGGATTCCACCGAGTCGAATGTGCAGTTTGCCGTTGACCACGGCATCCATGCCGTGGTCGGGACCACCGGCTGGGACGCTGCACGGCTGGCCGCACTTGAGGGACTGCTGGCAAAGCACCCGGAGACGGGCGTGCTGATCGCCCCGAACTTTGCCCTCGGATCTGTGCTGGCAACCCGCTTTGCCGCCCAGGCCGCACGCTATTTCGACTCCGTTGAAATCATTGAACTGCACCACCCGCGCAAGGTCGATGCGCCGTCCGGGACAGCGCTGCGCACGGCCCAGCTGGTGGCGGCAGCGCGCACGGCGGCGGGAGTGGCACCGGCCCCGGATGCGACAGAAACCGAGCTCGACGGCGCCCGCGGCGCCTCCGTTGACGGCATCCCCGTGCACAGCGTCCGGCTGGCAGGGCTGGTCGCCCACCAGGAAGTGCTCCTTGGCAGCCACGGCGAGGCGCTGACCATCCGGCACGACTCCTTCAACCACGAATCATTCATGCCCGGCGTCCTGCTCGGCGTTCGGACGGTGGGCAGCCGCCCGGGCCTGACGGTGGGCCTTGACGGCTACATGGATCTGGAAGGCTAGGACCGTGGCCAATGCGGCGGTGTCCAAAATGAAAATTACCAAAACCAAAATCTGGGTGGCCTTGATCGCCCTCCTGCTGGTGTTTTACCTGGTTGTCATGATGCAACGGGCCGTGCTGCTCCTTGCCGACCCGGACTGGATCGCCAAGCTTCTGGGCGTCGCCTACCTTGTCATCCCGTTCGTTGCTGCGTGGGCCCTGGTAAGCGAAATCATGTTTGGCGCCAGGACCGAACAAATGGCGAAGATCCTTGAGGCTGAAGGGGGCCTGCCCGAGGACAACCTGCCCCGCACGCCCGGCGGCCGCATTGTGCGCGGGGCCGCCGACGCGGAATTTGAAAAGTACAAGCTTGAGGCCGAGGCGGCACCCGAGGACTGGCGGTCATGGTTCAGGCTTTCCTGCGCCTACGACGCAGCGGGGGACCGCAAGCGCGCCCGCAAGGCCATGCGCGACGCCATCGCGCTGTTCCGCCCCCGCGTCCGCTCGTAACGTTCGCGCCGCCCCCTATCATCGAGTTTGCAGTTGTTGGACGGCGAAAGCGCTTTCAGGGCGTTTTTCGTCCAACAACTGCAAACTCGATCTCTGGGAGGGCTGCGAGTGCCCCGTTCACTACAAGGTAAGGACCGCAACCATGCCGGTCACACACAACCCGCACGACGGCGTCGAGCTCGCCTATGACAGCGTCGGGGAGGGTGAGCCCATCATGCTTGTCCACGGAAGCGCCCTCAGCAAGGCCATTTGGCGTGGATTTGGCTACACGAAGGCATTCCGTAAGCACCATCGCGTCATCACCATGGACCTGCGCGGGCACGGCCGCAGCGGCAAGCCCCAAGATCCCGCCGACTACGCCATGCGCACGCTGGTGGCCGATGTCCTGGCCGTGCTGGACGCCGCCGGTGCACCGCAGGCCCACTACGGCGGCTACTCGGTGGGCGCCCGCATCGGTTTCTCGCTGGCCGTCGAGGCACCCGAACGCCTGCTCTCGCTGACAACGCTTGGCGGCACCTACCGGATCCAGCCGGGCAGCATCGGTCAGTTGTTCTTCCCCGGGTACGACGGCGCCCTCGGTTCGGGCGGCATGCCCGGCTTTGTCGAGGGCTGGGAGGCGCGCATGGGCCGAGCCCTGGACGCCCAGACCCGTGCGGCTTTCCTGGCCAATGATGCCTTGGCGCTGCGGGCCTATTTCACCCAGACCGAGACGGATCTGCCAGTTCCCGAGAGTGCACTGGCCGCCATCACGACTCCTGCGCTGCTGATGGCCGGCAGCGCCGACACAGGCCGGTGGGAGGATTCGCGGCGCGCCGCCGAACTCATGGCCAATGCCCGCTTCGTGGAACTCCCCGGACGCAACCACGGCACAACGTTGTTCCCGTCCCAACCCGTGCTCGACGAGTGGCTGACGTTCCTGCAAATGCTGCGATAGGGTCGCCGGAAAATGCACCATTGCTGCGATAGGGTCCCCGGAGGCTAGTCCGTTCCGGGGCGCAGCGGCGGCACCCCGGTGGCCGGACCGCCAGCGCCGGGGTGCCCGGCGTCGAACGCGTCAAGCAGTGCCGGAGCAAGGGCCAGCGACGCGGCCCGGTACCCCAGGCTTGAGGGGTGGAAGCCGTCAACGGCAAACATGTCGCCGGGGTCGGACAGAAAAATCTGGCGCACGGCACGGCCCAGCAGCACCGGATGGGCCCCTGCCGCCGCTGCGGCGGTGAACTGGGCGGCGGCCAGCCGCCGGGCCATCTGCCCGCCAAATTCACGCAGCGGCTGCGGCAGGGACGGCAGGGTGTCAAAGTCCGGGCAGGTGCCCAGCACCACGGCGCTGCCCAGCGACTGCAGCTCCTGGACCACCTCCTGCAGGGCCATGATTGATTCCGCCAGCGGGACGTGTCCGGTGAGGTCGTTGCCGCCCACAATGACCACGGTGATGTCGGGGATGAATCCGGCAGGCAGGGTGTCGAGCTGGGCCAGCACCGCCTCGGTCCGCGCCCCAACGGTGGCAATGGTGCGCAATTCCACGGCCCGGTGGGCATGCCCGGCCAGGGCGCGTGCCAGGATCGCGCCGACCGTGGCGGCGGGGGTCGCGGCGCCGAGGCTGTCGGCCACCGAGTCGCCGGCAATCACCAGATGGACGGGATTGCCCCATTCCGGCCAGTACACCGCATCGGCGTCCGGCCCCCTGTCGCCCAGCCGGTGTCCCACATGTTCCTGCGCCTGACGCCCTTCGGCCCTGAACAAGAGGGCAACACCGCCCACCGTGACGGCGACACTGGCGGCCACTATGGCGCCGGCCATTGACACCCGGCGCAGGGAGGAAGCGTCCATGGGGGTAGTATAGGCGCCCGTCGGCAGCCTTCGCCCGGCCGTCCACAACCTGCCGGCAACCCCATTGGTGGACTGCGTTGCATGAATTCACCAACTTGGCGCTAATGTTTTAGCTATGTCTGCCTCTGAAATCTCCCCCCGCACCTTCGGAACTTTGGTGCCCGCCATGGTCACCCCCTTCACCGCCGATGGGGCAGTGGATTACAAGGCTGCCGGGGAACTGGCCAACAAGCTTGTCGACGACGGCTGCGACGGCATCCTCGTCACCGGCACCACCGGCGAAACCTCCACCCTGACGGATGAAGAAAACCTTGGCATGTTCCAGGCAGTCGTCGACGCAGTGGGCGGCCGTGCAAGGGTCATCGCCGGCACCGGAACCAACGACACCCGGCACTCGATCAGCCTGTCCCAGCGCGCAGCCAAGCTCGCCATTGACGGGCTTCTTCTTGTCACCCCGTACTACAACAAGCCAAGCCAGGCCGGCATCCAGGCCCACTTTGAAGCCATCGCAGACTCCACCGAACTGCCCGTCATGCTGTACGACATTCCGGGCCGCGCGGGGGTGCCCATCAACACCGAAACCATCATCAAGCTGGCTGACCACCCGCGCATCACGGCACTGAAGGACGCCAAGGCCGACTTCACCGAAACCAGCCGCGTCCTGGCCAACACGGATCTCGACGTCTACTCGGGCGACGACGGACTGACGCTGCCGCTGATGGCCGCCGGCGCCGTCGGACTTGTCAGTGTCAGCGCCCACATTGCGCCACAAAAGTTCCGCGGCCTCATCGATGCCGCCGCTGCCGGTGACTTTGTCACGGCCCGCCGCATCCACTTTGAACTGGACCCGGTCATCCGGGCCGCCATGGGGCACGTGCAGGGCGCCGTCGCGATCAAACAAATTCTCAAGTGGCAGGGAATCCTGTCCAACTCGGTCGTCCGGCTGCCCCTCGTGGAGCCTGGCGAGGCCGAGATCGCCATGATCAAGGCTGACCTTGCGGAAGCTGGAATGGAAGTGTAGCCATGACCCAAATGACCGAACCCGGGCTGCGGACCCCGCCGGAACTGGCCAAGGGAACGCTGCGCGTTGTGCCTCTGGGCGGCATTGGTGAGATCGGCCGCAACATGACGGTCTTTGAGATGAACGGCAAGCTGCTCATCGTTGACTGCGGCGTGCTGTTCCCCGAAGAGGACCAGCCCGGCGTCGACGTGATCCTGCCCGATTTTTCCTACATCAAGGACCGGCTCGACGACGTCGTCGGCGTGGTGCTCACGCACGGCCACGAGGACCACATTGGTGCCGTTCCCTACCTGCTGCGCCTGCGCAACGACATTCCCTTGATTGGTTCGCAGTTGACGCTGGCATTCATCGAGGCGAAGCTGACCGAGCACCGCATCAAGCCCTGGACGCTGACGGTCAAGGAGGGCCAGGTTGAGCAGCTGGGCCCGTTCCAGTGCGAGTTTGTAGCCGTGAACCACTCCATCCCCGACGCACTTGCGGTGTTCATCCGCACCGAGGGTGGCACGGTCCTGCACACCGGCGACTTCAAGATGGACCAGCTGCCCCTTGACGGGCGCATCACCGACCTGCGGCACTTTGCCCGGCTGGGCGAGGAAGGCGTTGACCTGTTCCTGGTTGACTCAACCAACGCAGACGTGCCGGGGTTCACCACCAGCGAAGCCGAAATCGGGCCAACGCTTGAAGCCCTGTTCGGCAAGGCCGACAAGCGGATCATCGTGGCCAGCTTCTCCTCCCACGTCCACCGTGTCCAACAGGTCCTCAACGCAGCCGTGCTGCACGACCGCAAGGTCGCCTTTGTCGGCCGGTCCATGGTCCGCAACATGGCCATCGCCGCCAAGCTCGGCTACCTGCATGTGCCGGCCGACGTCCTGGTGGACCTGAAAAACGTGGACAACCTGCCCGACAACAAGGTCGTGCTGATGTCCACCGGTTCACAGGGGGAGCCCATGGCCGCGCTCTCGCGCATGGCCAACGGCGACCACAAGATTGCCGTTGGCAAGGGGGACACCGTCATTCTTGCGTCCTCACTGATCCCGGGCAATGAAAACGCCGTGTTCCGGATCATCAACGGCCTGCTCAAACTCGGTGCCGACGTGATCCACAAGGGCACGGCCAAGGTCCACGTCTCAGGCCACGCGGCCGCAGGCGAGCTGCTCTACTGCTACAACATCCTCACACCCAAAAACGTCATGCCCGTGCATGGTGAGACCCGCCACCTGATCGCCAACGCCAACATCGCCATCTCCTCCGGCGTCCCGGCCGAGAACGTTCTGCTGACCGACGACGGCTCCGTCATCGACCTCAAGGACGGCGTCGCCAGGATCACCGGCCAGGTCGAGTGCGGCTTTGTCTACGTTGACGGCCACAGCGTTGGTGAGATCACCGACGC
The DNA here is from genome assembly GCF_052376555.1 of Specibacter sp. AOP5-B1-6. NCBI lineage: Bacteria > Bacillati > Actinomycetota > Actinomycetes > Micrococcales > Micrococcaceae > Specibacter > Specibacter sp. AOP5-B1-6. Next base: position 46,942 of record NZ_JBQSVT010000001.1, on the reverse strand, counting down.
CGACCTCAAGGACCGCCGGGTGCTCGGTGATGAAGGCTTCATCTCCATCATCACCGTCGTCAACCGCACCACCGGCAAGATTGTTTCGGGCCCGGACATCCACGCCCGCGGCGTTGCCGAGGACGACTCCGTCTTTGACGACATCAAGCCCAAAATCGCCGCCGCCCTTGAAGAAGCCGTCATGGCCAGCACCGAGCACACAACCCACCAGCTTCAGCAGGTCGTGCGCCGCGTGATCGGCACGTGGGTCAACCGCAAGCTGCGCCGCCGGCCCATGATCATTCCCGTGGTTCTCGAGGCTTAGTCCCCACGCCCTCCCACAGCTCGCAAGCTCGCTGCGGGGCCCTCGGGCGCGTGGGCCCACCCACCGGCTCCCACAGGCGGACGGGCCACTCGCGGGCAGTAAGATTTCCTCGGCCGCGGGCGGCCTGCGGGAATCCATCCCCGCTCCGTGGCCCGTCTGCCTGCCAGCCGTGCCCGTCCGGCTCCCACTGCTCGCAGGCTCGCAGCGGGACCCGTGTGCCTGCCACCACGCGTCATTCAGCGCCGAAATTCGCAAGATTCCGCGCCGCGGGCGGTACCGTTGAACCATGGCGACTCGTTCTTCCCCCGCCCGTTCGTCCGCCGGTCAGAAGGGTGGCGCTTCATCGCGCACCGCGAAGACCACAAAGACGCCGGCGACACGCAGCAAACCTTCCGCTCCCGAGCCGGAGGTGCATTTGGTGTGGCCTGTGCGCATCGTGGTTGGCTTCTGGCAGGGCCTGGGCCACCTGATCGGCGGCGCCATCCGCCGCATGGGCACCGACAAGAGCGACATCCCCGCCCACGAACGCCGCGACGGCTCCGGCCTGTTGTTCATTTTGCTGGCCGTCATCATTGCCACCTTTGAATGGTGGGGCCTGACGGGGCCGGTTGCCGATGCCGTGCAGGGAGTCGTGCAGGGCACCTTTGGCTGGTTTGCCGTGCTGCTGCCGCCGATGTTCTTGATTTTCTCCGTGCTGGTGTTCAGGCAGCCAAGCAACATGCCAACCAACAACCGGGTCGCCCTGGGCTTCTCCATCCTGACCCTGGCCGGCTGCGCCCTCGCCCACGTCGCGGGCGGCAACCCCAGCGTCGCCGACGGCTTCGACGGCATCAGCGCCGCCGGCGGCATGGTGGGCGTGGTGGCCGGCGGCAGCGTGGCTTATTTGGGACACATCACCGCCATCATCTTTTACTCCATCGTCGCCTTCGCCAGCGTGCTCGTCCTGACCAACACCCCCGTGCGGCACATTCCCGCCCGCCTGCGGGGCGTGTATGAAAAGTTGATGGGCACCGCCCCCAGTACTTCCCCTGAGTTGGACGGCGACGGCCACGACCAGAGCTACCTGTACGACGACGACGGGAAAGCGAAGAAGCCGCGCAGCCTTCGCTCCCGCCAAAAGGCAGCACGCGAAGAAGAGTATGAGGACGTGGTGGGGACGGAAGCCTTCGCCACCCCGCTCATAGACTCGGACGACGACGAAAGCCAGGTTTCGGCGTCGGGCGCGGCATCCGTGCGGCCCGGGGTCCGCAGGCCGACCAGGGACGAGCTGGCGGCGGACAAGATCAAGGCCAGGCAGGGACTGCCCACCAGCAGCGATGTCTTTGACGGCCAGCAGGACACCGAGCCTGTCACCGAGGCGATCGGTGTTGTGGCCGCCAACGCCGCCCGGAGCACCGTGGGGAATGCCGCCACGGGCGCCTACGACGTCGACGCCGCAGTGGCGCACACCATTCCGGCCCCGCCGTTGATCCCGCCGGCGCCAATCCCGGCCCGCTCGGAGCAGCTCCAGCTCTCCGGCGACGTCACGTACACGCTGCCGGATTCCGAATACCTGCCGGCAGGGCCGCCAGGCAAGGACGCGACGGCCGCCAACGACACCGTCGTGGCCGCCCTGACCGACACCATGCAGCAGTTCAACGTGGACGCGAAGGTCACCGGATTCAGCCGCGGCCCCACCGTGACCAGGTACGAGATTGAGCTCGCCCCGGGCACCAAGGTGGAGCGGGTCACCGCGCTGAGCAAGAACATTTCCTACGCCGTGGCCTCCTCGGATGTGCGCATCCTGAGCCCCATTCCCGGCAAGAGCGCCATCGGCATTGAGATTCCCAACGCCGACAAGGAAATCGTGGTGCTCGGCGATGTGCTGCGCTCCGCCAACGCCCGGCGGACCGAACACCCCATGGTCATGGGTGTCGGCAAGGACGTTGAGGGCGGCTTCGTTGTCGCCAACCTGGCCAAGATGCCCCACCTTCTGGTGGCTGGCGCCACGGGTGCCGGCAAGTCCTCGTTCGTGAACTCCATGATCGTCTCCATCCTCATGCGGGCCACCCCGGACGAGGTGCGCATGGTCATGGTTGACCCCAAACGTGTGGAGTTGACAGCCTACGAGGGCGTGCCGCACCTGATCACGCCCATCATCACCAACCCCAAGAAGGCCGCCGAGGCGCTGCAGTGGGTGGTGCGGGAAATGGACACCCGCTACGACGACCTGGCCAACTTTGGCTTCAAGCACATCGACGAGTTCAACAAGGCCGTCAAGGCCGGCAATGTGCACCCGCCGGTTGACTCCAAGCGCATCGTCAAGCCCTACCCGTACCTGCTGGTGATCGTGGACGAGCTTGCCGACCTCATGATGGTCGCCCCGCGCGACGTGGAAGATTCCATTGTTCGCATCACCCAGCTGGCCCGTGCCGCCGGCATCCACCTGGTGCTGGCCACCCAGCGCCCGTCCGTGGATGTGGTGACGGGCCTGATCAAGGCCAACGTGCCTTCCCGCATGGCGTTTGCCACCTCCTCGGTGACCGACTCGCGCGTTGTGCTCGACCAGCCGGGCGCAGAGAAGCTGCTCGGCCAGGGTGACGCATTGTTCCTGCCCATGGGCAAGTCCAAACCCGTCCGTGTGCAGGGTGCCTGGGTCACCGAAGCTGAAATCAAGGCCGTCGTTGACCACGTCAAGGGCCAGCTGAAGGCCACCTATCGAGAAGATGTGGCCACCGAGGCGCCCAAGAAGGTCATCGAGGACGACATTGGTGACGACATGGACGTGCTGCTGCAGGCCACCGAACTGGTGGTGACAACACAGTTCGGATCCACCTCGATGCTGCAGCGCAAGTTGCGCGTCGGCTTCGCCAAGGCCGGGCGGCTCATGGACCTGCTGGAATCCCGCGGCGTGGTGGGGCCCTCTGAAGGTTCCAAGGCCCGCGACGTCATGGTCAAGCCGGACGACCTCGCCGAAACCCTCGCCGCCATCCGTGGCGACGAAACAGGAGACGGAGGTGCCGCCGTCGAACCTGGCAGTGCCCCCATTGCGCCCACGGATCCCATGACAGCGGCACTTGCCGAGAACGCCAACGCCAACCACGGCTGGGGCGGGGACCTCGTGGCCGATGACCTGGCCAACCGTCCGCAGGCCGTCGAGTACAACGACGGTGACGATGGCGACGACGGGGACGGCGACGACGCATGGTCATTGACAGGACGGTAGCGCGAAGCCGCGCGGCGGGAAATCGTCGGCCGGCCCCGATTGCCGATAGCCTTGTACCGTGAGTGAAACGGTGGCGCCGCGCCCTTCGAATTGGAACCTGCCCAACGCCTTGACGATGTTGCGCATTGTGCTGGTGCCATTCTTTATCTGGACGTTCGTGGCCGACGGCGGTGCCTACGGTCCGCTGCGCTGGCTGGCGGTGGTGTTGTTCGTCGTCGCCATTTACACCGACAAGCTCGACGGCGACATCGCCAGGGCGCGCGGGCTCATCACCAGCTTTGGCAAGATCGCGGACCCCATTGCCGACAAGCTGCTGATAGGTTCGGCACTCGTCATGCTCTCGGCTGTTGGGGAGCTGTGGTGGTGGGTCACCATTGTGATGCTCGTGCGTGAAATTGGCATCACCTTGCTGCGTTTTGTCGTGATCCGCTACGGGGTGATGGCCGCATCCAAGGGTGGCAAGCTCAAGACGGTCATGCAGACGGTGGCGATCTTTGTGTATCTGCTGCCGGTGACCCCTGCCAATCCCTGGCTCTCCATTATTGCGCTGGTGGTCATGCTTGCCGCACTGGCAGTGACGGTGGTGACCGGCGGTGACTACCTGGTGAAGGCATGGCAGCTGCGCGCTGCCGGCCGCAACGCCCGCCAGGGTCCCGGCACCGATCCCGGCCCCGGCACGACCGCTGCCGGCAACCCCACGGAAGAGGGATAGCGGATGCTGACCGAGACAGGACTGGCCGCGCTGGTCGCCTCTGCCGTGGCGGCAAATATCACCGTTGCCACCGCCGAGTCGCTGACCGGCGGCATGGTGGCGGCCACGCTGATCCAGGTGCCCGGCGCCTCAGGCATGTTCCAAGGTGGAGTCATTGCCTACCAAAACGAACTCAAGGAACGGCTCCTTGGCGTTTCACCGGCGCTGCTGGAAAGCCGCGGGGCGGTCGACCCGGAAGTCGCCGCAGCCATGGCACTGGGAGCCTGCTCAGCCGCCGGTTCACGCGTGGGCATCTCAACCACGGGCGTGGCCGGGCCGGAGCCGCACCAGGGCAAGGACGTCGGCCATGTGTACATTGGGGTGGCGTTGGATGGGGAAACCCAATCCTACGAATACCATTTTGGCGGCGACCGGGAAATGATCCGGGTGCAGGCAACGCAGGAGGCCATTTCACTGCTTGAACAAGTCATTAAAGCGGCCGGGGAACAAAAGTTGTGACCGGATAGTTAGTCATAGTGAACGCAAAATGGTTCCATCCCCTTTAGGATGGGAACATCAAGCGGGCACAGCGCCCTCCGGCAATCTCCGGAAGGCGCACCCAAAGTGAATGATTGATCTAGGAGTAAGGCGATACCGATGGTGAAACAACCCGTATCCGTAAACGGCGTAGTGCGCTGGCGGGATGTGGGTTTGGCAGACGAGAAACCGCATCAGCAGAAGGAGCGCAAAATGGTGGTATTACGCCACGAGATTGGTGATGTTCTGCGAGATGTGCGTCAACGCCAGGGCCGCACACTCCGCGAAGTCTCGCACAATGCACGTGTCTCACTGGGCTATTTGAGTGAAGTTGAACGTGGACAAAAGGAAGCGTCCTCGGAACTGCTGGCCTCAATTTGTTCCGCACTGGAAGTGCCGCTGTCACTCATGCTGCGTGAAGTGAGTGATCGTTTGGCCATGGCCGAAGGCGTGGCCGTCCCGGACACCGTTCCCCAGGAATTCTCCGCCCGTTACGGCAGGGACCTGAACGAGGAACTCTCCGACGAACTGAGCAAGGGCTTGATGTCCAGCGCTTTCTAAGCCAGGTTGTCCCGCCATGCGGGCCACCCCCTAAACCAGACTGGACCCCTCCTTCGGGCGGGGTCCAGTTTTTTTGGGCTGAGGGGGCGATGTTGTCATGCGCACCCGGCCGGCCATGTCTGGCTGCCCCGGCTGCCTGATTGCCCCGACTGCCTGGCCGGTTACCGGATGTAGGCGGCGTTGAGCTTGGCCACCAGCACGGCCAGGGATGCCACTTCGTCCTTATCCCAATTGTGCAACCTCGCGTTGAAGGCCGCCTGCCTGCCGGCATTCAGCGAGACCATCTTTTCCCGGCCGGCCGGCGTCAGCTCAATGAGCTGGGCACGCCGGTCCGCCGGGTCGATCTCCTTGCCCACCAAGCCAAGGCTTGCCAACAGGCTGATCTGCCGGCTGACCGAGGGCTTGCCCACGCCAACCCGGCTGGCAAGCTCGGTCAAACGCATCCCGCCCTGGTTGAGCAGCACCGACAGCAGCCCATAAGCCGCCGGTTCCAGGTCTGGATGGACGCTCCTGGCGAGTTGAAAGTTGATGGCGCGGGCGCGGCGCCACAGCAGGCTCAACTGTGTGTCAAGGTCGTTCAAGGCCGCAAGTTTAGCCGCGTTTGCAGCCACCTGCTGAGCGGATACGGGAGTCATGGTGCAATTCTAAGCGTCAGACGGGCTCGTGACTCGCCCGCCACCGGGCGATTCGCCCCGCTCGTGGGCATGCGAGAATGGATGAGTGCGAGTAAGCGAATTTTGGCGATTGATGGACGATGAGTTCAGCCCCTCCTATTCCCGGGTGCTGGCCCGCGACCTGGTGCTCAGCGGCGTTGGCGGAAACACCGCAAGCGACGCCCTGAGTGCCGGCTTTGAGCCACGGGACATCTGGCTCGAGGTGTGCAAGATCCAGGATGTGCCGCCGTCGCGCTGGCTTGGCAGGGACATTGCCCCCAAGAATTAGACAGGCCAGTCCGGAATTGTAAGGCTGGCCCTGTGCCCCAACGACACGCCGTCAAATATACGCAAGATGTTCGAATATCTATTCGATCAGAACTATAGTGAACAGTGTGCTGCGCCGTGGGGAGCCAGAAAGTTCTCCACAATTTCCGGGTTGGGGCGTGGTGGCCGCAGACAATGTCAGACCCTTGAACTAGCGTTTTAAGTGACGAGGGAAACCTGCAGGCCCGCTCCATCAGCAGGAAGCCGGGAAACCGGTCAAGAAGAAGATATTGCACGAGCAATGCATTAGACCACTAACCGGATGTTGCGCCACCAGCGCAGCCGCCCGGGGCCGGAAACGGCGCAAAGGAAAGACCGAGGTGAATCATGGCCGCTCCCGCAGACCGTGAAAAAGCGCTGGCAGCAGCACTGGCCCAGATTGACAAGCAGTACGGCAAGGGCTCAGTCATGCGCCTGGGTGACGATGTCCGCGCGCCCATTGAAGTGATCCCCACAGGGTCCATCGCCTTGGACGTGGCCCTGGGCATAGGCGGCCTGCCGCGCGGGCGCGTCGTGGAGATTTACGGACCGGAGTCCTCCGGTAAGACCACACTGGCCCTGCACGCAGTTGCCAGTGCGCAGAAGCTTGGCGGCATTGCCGCGTTCATCGATGCCGAGCACGCGCTGGATCCTGACTACGCCGCGAAGTTGGGCGTTGACACCGACGCGCTCCTGGTTTCCCAGCCGGATACCGGTGAGCAGGCCCTTGAAATCATGGACATGTTGATTGGCTCGGGCTCCCTGGACGTCATTGTCATTGACTCCGTCGCCGCGCTGGTGCCCCGGGCCGAAATTGAGGGCGACATGGGCGACAGCCACGTCGGCCTTCAGGCCCGCCTCATGAGCCAGGCCCTGCGCAAGATCACGGGACGCCTGAGCCAGACGAAGACGACGGCAATCTTCATCAACCAGCTGCGTGAAAAAATCGGTGTGTTCTTCGGCAGCCCCGAAACGACCACCGGTGGCAAGGCCTTGAAATTTTATGCCTCCATCCGCATCGACGTCCGCCGCATCCAGACCTTGAAGGAAGGGGCCGACGCTGTCGGCAACCGCACCAAGGCCAAGGTTGTCAAGAACAAGATGGCCCCGCCGTTCAAAATCGCCGAATTCGACATCATCTATGGTGTGGGGATCTCGCGTGAAGGCGGAATCATCGACATGGGTGTCGAGCACGGCATCGTCCGCAAGTCCGGTTCCTGGTACACCTATGACGGGGACCAGTTGGGCCAGGGCATGGAGAACTCCCGCCGGTTCCTGAAGGACAACCCGGAGCTGGCCGATGAACTGGAGCGCCTCATCAAGGCAAAACTGGGTGTTGGCGTCATTGCTGAAACTGAGGCTGAAGCTGAACCCAAGCTCAAGGCAGTTGACGGTTTCTAGGGCACCCCATGAACAACGCGCGTCCGGCACCGGAACTGGACCCTGACGCCAACCCGGCGTCGGTGGCCAGGGCCATTGTGCTGCGTCAGCTGACGCACTCGCCAAAAAGCAGGTTCCAGCTCAGCCAAAAGCTTGCCGAACGCCACATCCCTGAGGATGTGGCCGAGGCGGTGCTTGACCGCTTTGAAGCCGTAAACCTCATTGACGACGCCGAATTTGCCCACATGTGGGTGCGCAGCCGGTCGATGCACAAGTCACTGGCCAGGGGAGCCCTGCAACGTGAGCTGGCGGAGAAGGGCATCGCCCCGGACCTGGCCCAGGAAGCCCTGGAGCAAATTGATGACGACACCGAGCGCGGGCAGGCCATCGAGCTTGTCCGCCGCAAGGTCCGGCCGTCCATGGACCTGGGCGAGGCTGCGGAGCGGGACAAATACACCCGCCGCTGGGTGGCGATGCTGGCCAGAAAGGGATTCAACCCATCCCTGGCCTTCCAGATCGTTGGCGAGGTCATCGACGAGAGCCGACAGCAAGACTAGGCGCCCCGCGCCTGCCGACGTCGGGTGCTTTCCGGCGCTGCCCCAAGGCAGGTTCCATGCCAAGGCGCGGCCAACGGGTGAAGCATTTCGGCGGCAACTGTGGTGAAGCAGCTATGCTAGCGGCATATGAGTAAGCACCAGCCAAAACTACGCCGTCTGCTTGCCGTCTCAGTGGCGGCCTGTTTTTTGCTTGCCTCCACCGCCACGGCCGGGCCGGCCCAGGCCGAGGACGTCCCGCCGTCGGGGTTCCCCAGCTGGACCGACGTTGAACAAGCCAAAGGCAATGCAGCCGCCACGGCCGTGGAAGTCACCAAGGTGTCAAAAATGCTGGAGTCACTGGAAGCTGAATCAGGGGTGCTGGGCACTGCAGCCGTCAAGGCCGGAGCCGATTTCGCCCTGACGCAGCGCCAACTGGATGCTGCCACCGCCGAGGTCGGCGTCCTGGCCGCCCAGGCCGCGCGTGCGGCTGATCAAGCCGAGAAGTACAAAAAAGATGCCGTCGCCGTTGCCGTGCAAAGCTACAAAAGCGGCGGGGCCGGGCTGGGACTCTTCGCCACGATCTCCGCACTGGAATCACCAGAAAGCCTCAACGGTGTTGACATGCTCCACCAAGTCGGTGAGCGGGCCGCCATCAAACAGGCCAGGGCCAATGAGACCCAGGCAGCGGCAAGCGCGCTTGAAAAGACGCGCAAGAGCGCCGAGTCGGCCCAAAAGGAGCTCACGGCGGCGGCGGCCAGGTCCCGCGACGCAGCCGTTGCCGCCCAGACTGCCGTGACCGACCAACTCGAAGCAAAAGAAACACAGAGCACCACTTTGGTCGCGCAGCTGGCCTCGCTGAACAACACGTCGGTCGCCAAGGAACAGGAGTACCGCGAAGGGCAGCTGGCCGTTGCTGCCTACTACGAGGCGCAGGAAGCCAAGCGTCAGGCTGCGGCGGACGAGGCTGCCCGCCGGGCCGAGGCGGAGCGCCAGCGTGTCGAGGCTGAACGGCAGAAGCCGGCACCCCAGCAGCCAGCCGCCAACCCGGACCCGAATCCCGTGGAGAACCCTGCCCCCAACCCGGAACCCGCACCGGCACCAAATCCGGTGGCGCCGGCAGCCCCCGTGGATCCGGATCCGGATGACGGTTACATCCCGGTTGACGTGCTGCTGCCGAACATTCCCGGCGGGGCAGTCAACGATCCGGCAGGGGCTCAGGCTTACGCTTCGACGCGGCTGGCCGGACATGGCTGGGCGCAGGACCAGTTCCAATGCCTGGTCCAGTTGTGGGAGCGTGAATCAAATTGGCGCACCAATGCCACGAACCCCATCAGTGGGGCCTATGGGATTGCCCAGGCCCTTCCGCCGAGCCAGTATGCCGTCACCGGGTCCGACTGGCTCACGAATTACCGCACCCAGGTTGACTGGGGACTGGGATACATTCAGGACCGCTACGGCTCACCCTGTGGGGCCCTGGACCACTCGGACTCCATCGGTTGGTATTAAAGCCCTGAACCGCTGGGAGGAGCTGAACGTCCACGCGCCACCCGCGCGCACGTCAGCGCATGAGCGCTTCCACGCACCACAACCAGGGACCTGTGCGCAGTAGTTCACGGCTCCCGGCACAGGTCGTTTAGCTGAAACTTGGCGAAAGGTCTTAAGCTGGAGGGGTGAGCCTGATCCAAGACAGCGTTGATTCTTCCGCGACCGCAACCAGCCCCGCCAGCCGTCCCCGCACCTACCAGGTGCGCACTTACGGCTGCCAGATGAACGTCCATGATTCCGAACGCATGGCCGGGCTCCTGGAAACCTCAGGCATGGTCGCCTTCGATGATTCCAATGCCACAGGTGAGCTCGACGGGCACGGCCAGCCCGTGGGCCCCAGCGCCGACGTCGTTGTTTTCAACACCTGCGCCGTCCGCGAGAACGCCGACAACAAGCTGTACGGCAACCTGGGCATGCTCGCCCACGTCAAGGAGAGCAACCCCGGCATGCAGATCGCGGTGGGCGGCTGCCTGGCGCAAAAGGACCGCGACACCATCCAAAAGCGCGCACCCTGGGTCGACGTCGTCTTTGGCACCCACAACGTGGGCGCCCTGCCGGTCCTGCTGGAACGCGCCCGCCACAACGCCGACGCACAGATGGAAATCCTGGAATCCCTGGACGTGTTCCCGTCCACGCTGCCCACCAAGCGTGACGCCGTTTACTCCGGCTGGGTCAGCATCTCCGTGGGTTGCAACAACACCTGCACTTTCTGCATCGTGCCCGCTCTGCGCGGCAAGGAACGCGACCGCCGCCCCGGCGAGATCCTGGCCGAGATCCAGGCACTCGTGGACGACGGCGCCATCGAGGTGACCCTGCTGGGCCAGAACGTGAACTCCTACGGCGTTGAGTTCGGCGACCGCCTCGCGTTCGGCAAGCTGCTGCGCGCCTGCGGCGACATCAAGGGCCTGGAGCGCGTGCGCTTCACGAGCCCGCACCCGGCCGCCTTCACCGACGACGTCATCGCCGCCATGGCCGAAACCCCCAACGTCATGCCCCAGCTGCACATGCCGCTGCAGTCCGGCTCCGACAAGGTCCTCAAGGACATGCGCCGCTCCTACCGCTCCGCGAAATTCCTGGGCATCCTGGACAAGGTCCGCGAGCAGATGCCGCACGCCGCCATCTCCACCGACATCATTGTCGGCTTCCCCGGCGAGACCGAGGAAGACTTCCAGGCCACGCTCGACGTCGTCGAAAAGTCCCGCTTTGCCACCGCCTTCACGTTCCAGTACTCCAAGCGCCCCGGCACACCCGCCGCGGACCTGCCGGACCAGCTGCCCAAGGAAGTGGTCCAGGAGCGATTCCTGCGCCTCACCGCACTGCAGGACCGCATCGCCGCCGAGGAGAACGCCAAGCAGGTGGGCAGCAGGGTTGAGGTCATGGTCACGGCCCAATCCGGACGCAAGGCCGCCGCAACGAGCCGGCTCTCCGGCCGTTCACAAGACCAGCGCCTGGTCCACTTTAGCGTCCCCGAGGGTGCCGAAGCCCCCCGCCCAGGCGACCTTGTCACGGTCACCATCACGGAGGCCGCCTCGTTCCACCTCATTGCGGACCCCACCCCAACTGAGTACCAGCTGCGCCGCTCCCGCGCCGGCGATGCCTGGGACCTGGCCCAGGCCGAGTCGTGCGGCGTGCCCACCGCTGGATCGTCCGACGGCGGCACCCGGCCGAAGGTCAGCCTCGGCATGCCGTCCCTGCCTGTCCGCACCGCATGAGCGCAACTCCCGCAGCGGCTTCGGAACCTGAGACTTCGGGACATGAGTTGCCGCTGGTGGCCATCGTCGGGCCCACAGGATCGGGGAAATCCGAGCTGGCCCTCCAACTGGCCGAGCGTTTCAACGGCGAGGCCGTCAACGCGGACTCCATGCAGTTTTATCGCGGCATGGACATTGGTACCGCCAAATTGCCTGTCGCCGAACGCCGCGGCATCCCGCACCACCTCATGGATTTTTTGACGGTTCGCGAGGACACCACGGTGGCAGCCTTCCAGCAACTGGCCAGGACGGCCATTGCCGACATCCGTGCGCGCGGAAAAATGCCCATCCTGGTGGGCGGTTCCGGTCTTTACGTCAGGGCGGCCGTGGACGTGCTTGAATTCCCGGGTACCGATCCGAGCGTGCGGGCCACCCTTGAGGCGGAACTTGAACGCGAAGGGCTGTCCGCGATGCTGGCCCGCCTGGCGGAGGTGGACCCTGTGTCGGCCGCCCGCATCAACGACGGCAAGCGCGTCGTGCGGGCCCTGGAAGTCCATGCGCTGACCGGCCGCCCTTTCAGCTCCTTCATGCCCTTGCGTGAGTATGCCAGCCCAACAGTTCAGATTGGCCTCAACGGGGACCGCGGCGAACTTCACGAACGGCTGGCAACACGGGTCCACACCATGGTGGCGGAGGGGCTGGCCGACGAAGTTGCAGCCCTCATGCCCCAGGGGCTGCGGGAGGGCAGGACGGCGCACAAGGCCCTCGGCTACCAACAATTCCTGCGGGTCATTGACGGCGAGTCCACGGTTGCCCAGGCCAGCGAGGAAACCATCGTCGCCACCCGCCAGTTTGCCCGCCGCCAGCTCACCTGGTTCCGGGCGGACCCCCGGGTGCAGTGGCTCGACTGGTCCCAGCCCAGGCTGGGCTCCGCGGCAGCCGCCCTGGTGGCCTAGTCTTAATCCATGACTGAACCAGCAACACCACTGACAGGCCTGCGCTTCTCCAAGGGCCACGGCACCGGCAACGACTTTGTGCTGGTGGCCGATCCCGACGGCACGCGCGAACTGACCCCCGAGCAGACAGCCGTGCTGTGTGACAGGCACCGCGGCATTGGCGGCGACGGGTTGATCCGGGCCGTCCGCTCCCGGCACCTGCCCGAGGGGGTCGCCCTGCTGGCGGACCACCCCGGCGCCGAATGGTTCATGGACTACAGCAATGCCGACGGCTCGCGCTCGGAAATGTGCGGCAACGGTGTGCGGGTCTTTGTGCACTTCCTCGTGGCCCAGGGGCTCGTGGCGCTGGAGCCCGGCGAGGCGCTCACCATTGGCACCCGTGCCGGCGTCAAGGTGGTGTCGCGCACCCCCGGCGGCTACCGCGTGGACATGGGACCCTGGGACTTCATTTTCCCGGATCAAGCCGCCGGGCGGGGCATGGATTCGCTCGTCGACGCGGCCGGGCTGTCGGTGGAGCGCCCGGCGCTGTCCATCAGCATGGGCAACCCCCACACCGTTGTGGCGTTGGCGGACCTGGCCGAACTTGCCGGAACCCAGCTCACCGCGACGCCCGTGGTCACGCCGCTGCCCCCGCACGGCACCAACGTCGAGTTTGCCGTGCCAGCTGAGCCGCTGGTGATGGACGACGTCGGACACATCAGCATGCGCGTCCACGAACGTGGGGTGGGGGAGACCTTGTCGTGCGGCACCGGCGCCTGTGCAGCAGCTGCCGCAATCCGGTTTTGGGCCGGCAGCGACGCTCCCGACGACTGGGCCGTGGCCGTCCCCGGCGGCGTGGTCGGGGTGCGTTTCTTCACCGGCCCCGACGGACGCGAGCACGTTGAGCTCAGCGGCCCGGCCGAGATCGTTGCCGACGGCGTGGTTGCCGAGGGGCTGGTTTAGCCCCGGCCGTCCGCGCTGGCCGTCCGCACAGAGGCGCCTGCACTGAGGCGCCTGCACTGAGGCGCCTGCACTGAGGTTGGCTGCACTCAGACGACTGGGACGCAGGATGCCGGCACGCCGGATTGTGGGGGTGCCGCCGTCGTGCTTAGGGGTTGGTGCGGGTGACCTTGAGAATCCTGAACGCCTTGTTCGTGGAGTCGCGGACAACGGTGAACCCGGCCTCCGGGAACTGCTCGTCGAGCGCGGCAGCCAACCAGCGCTGCAGGGAGTCCGAACCAAGGTTTTTTTGAACCACCAGGTAGGCGTTGCCGTTGTGGGCGAGGCGGGGCAGCCACATGAGCAGGATGGAATGCAGCTCCGACTTGCCCACCCGGATCGGCGGGTTGGACCAGATGGTGTTGAAGCGAATCCCGGGATCAACATCCTCCGGGGTCGCCGCATGAACGTTGTCCAGTCCCAGCGCCGCGGCATTGTCCCGGGTCAGCTCAATGGAGCGCTCGTTGACGTCCACGGCGTACACGGTTGCCGCGGGGGAGCGCAGGGCCAGACTCAGGGCAATGGGCCCCCAGCCGCAGCCGATGTCCAGCAAATTGCCCTTGGTGGCCGGCGGCGGCGCCTCCGAGAGCAGGATGGTGGTGCCCTTGTCGACCCCGTCCGGGCTGAAGATGCCCCCTGCTGTCTGCAGCTGGCGATCCGCACCGGCCAAAACCACACTGAGCGGCCGGCGTTTCATCGGCGTTGACGGTTGTGAACTGAAATAGTGCTCTGCACCCTGAGTACCCATAGTCATGCCAGATTAGTGCGGTTTTGCCACATTGTGTATCTAGGCGCGCCTAAGCCCACCCATGCGCGGGACGGTTTATCCACAGGAAATTGGCCCCCGAAGGTGTGCGTGTGGGCGGGCCGGACTACGATTGAGGGTAAGCGCCTATAAGGAGAACATGTCCAACGCATCTGCACACCATGGTTCCGACGACAACAACCTGCCCACGAGCGGCGGGAACGGGACAACACCGGGCTCCGGCCAGCCCGACCAGGAATTGTCAGTGGCCGAGATTGAGGCCGTGATTGACCGGATCCTGGCCAAGGACGCGGCCGCCGGCCGTGCTGTGCGTGCCGACGAAGACAGTGAAGCCCAGGATCCCCATGAGGGTACGCCTTCTGCACGGCCGCTGACCGGGCACGCCCAGGCAGTTTCATCCCTGGATTTCCAGCACAGCCAATTTGACGGCGACCAGTCCGAACTGGCGGAGCGCAATGCGCTGCGCCGCCGCGCCAGCCTGTCCACCGAACTTGAAGATGTCTCCGAAGTTGAATACCGCCAGTTGCGTCTGGAACGGGTGGTTCTGGCGGGGCTGTGGTCCCAGGGGACCATGGCTGATGCCGAGAACTCGCTGCGAGAATTGGCCGCATTGGCTGAAACAGCCGGCTCGGAAGTCCTCGACGGGCTCGTCCAACGCCGTGCCAAGCCCGACCCCGCCACCTTCCTGGGCCAAGGCAAGGCCCAGGAGCTCAAGGAAATTGTGTATGCCACAGGTGCGGACACCGTCATCATTGACGGCGACCTCGCACCGTCCCAGCGCCGCACCCTGGAAGAAGTTGTCAAGGTCAAGGTCATTGACCGCACCGCGTTGATCCTGGATATTTTTGCCCAGCACGCCCAGTCCCGCGAAGGCCGTGCCCAGGTTGAGCTGGCACAGATGGAGTACCTCCTGCCGCGACTGCGCGGCTGGGGCGAATCCATGTCGCGCCAGGCCGGTGGACGGGTGGGTGCCGCCGGTGGCGGCATTGGCTCCCGTGGTCCAGGCGAAACGAAGATGGAACTGGACAGGCGCAAAATCCGCACCCGGATGGCCAAACTGCGCCGGGAAATTGCCGCCATGCGCCCGGCCCGCGAAACCAAGCGAGCCAACCGCAAGCGCAACAATGTGCCCTCGGTAGCCATCGCCGGCTACACCAATGCCGGCAAGTCCTCGTTGCTGAACCGCCTCACGGACGCCGGTGTGCTGGTGGAGAACGCGCTGTTCGCCACCCTTGACCCCACTGTGCGCAAGACTGAGACCTCGGATGGACTGGGCTACACCCTTGTCGACACCGTTGGATTTGTGCGCTCACTGCCAACCCAATTGGTTGAGGCCTTCCGCTCAACGCTTGAAGAAGTGGCCGACGCCGACCTGATCCTGCACATTGTGGATGCCTCACACCCCGATCCGGAAGGCCAGATCTCGGCCGTGCGGACGGTGTTCGCTGAAGTGGGGGCGCTGCAAATCCCCGAAATCATCATCTTGAACAAGGCCGACATCGCCGACCCGTTCGTGGTTGAACGGCTGCGCCAGCACGAACCCCGCACAGTTGTGGTGTCCGCACGAACCGGCCAAGGCATCGACGAACTGCTGGAGGCCATCAGCGAGGCCATTCCGCACCCAAGCGTGAACCTGACACTCTTGATTCCCTACGAGCGCGGGGACGTGCTGAACAAGCTGCATCGCAGTGATGCCGAGATTGTCAGCCTCGAACATGGCGAGCACGGGACACTGGCCAATGTTCGCGTCCGCGAGGATCTGGCTGCAGAGGTTGAACCGTTTGTCCAGCATGCCTGAGAGCGAATTGTCACAGCAGGCACTTGATCTTTTGGACCGGGCAGTTGAATCCATGGGCGGCCAACGCCGCGACGGACAGCACGAAATGGTCCGGCGGGTGGTCACAGCCATTGAAAGTGGCGACCACCTGCTGGTGCAGGCCGGCACCGGCACCGGAAAGTCGCTTGCCTACCTGATTCCGTTGATCGTCAACGCCCTCACGAGCGACAAACCGGCTGTTGTGGCCACCGCAACCCTGGCTCTGCAGGCCCAGATTGTGGGCCGCGACGTGCCCAGGCTGTTGGCTGCCCTGGCACCGGTGTTGCCGCGCGCCATTGACGTGGCACTGGTCAAGGGGCGCAGCAACTACGTCTGCAAACACAAATTGGGTGGTGGGTTCCCCACCGAAGACACCGGTGAAGGCGCCTTGTTCAATCTGGGCGAAGACACCAGCGTTGCCCACCTTCCGGGGGCGAGCTCCGGTCCCACATCCCAGCTGGGCAAGGAAGTTGTGCGGTTGCGCCAATGGGCGCAGGACTCCAAAACCGGGGACCGGGACGAACTTGTTCCCGGCGTCACCGACAAGGCATGGCGGCAGGTCTCCGTCACGTCCATGGAGTGCCTGGGGGCCCAGAAGTGTCCACTGGCCACCGAGTGCTTCTCCGAACTGGCCCGCGCCCGTGGGGCCGAAGCGGACATTGTGGTCACCAACCACGCCATGCTGGCCATCAGCGCCTTTGAAGGCATCGCCGTCCTGCCCGATTACGACCTGGTGGTGGTGGACGAGGCCCATGAGCTCCAAGACCGGGTGACAGGTGCTGTGACCGGCCAGCTGTCGGTTCAAATGGTTCAGGCGGCTGCCTCGAGCACCCGCAAGCACACAGGTGTTTCGGTTGACGCGCTGCACGCCAGTGCTGCAGCCCTTGATCTGGTGTTCGCAGGAGCCCCGGAAGGGTTGCTGCCCAACGGGCTCAATGACGCCCAAAGCCAGGTCATCGGTCAGGTGCGCGACGCTGTCCGGGCGGCACTGTCTGATTCAAAGCCGGAAGGAAGCGCCGCGGCAGATGGTGGACGGTCGATTGCCAGGTCTCGCCTGAACCTGATCTTCGACCTGTGTGAGCGACTGTTGGCGGCGAACGATGCCAGGGAAGTCGTATGGGCGTCCCGGCCCGGCACGTTTGCACCGGGCAAAGGCTATCAAAAGGCCGATGCAAGCGAACCGGCCGTCATCAACATCGCACCACTGAGCGTGGCCATGAAACTGCGCGAAGGCTTGTTTGCGGACCGGACTGTGGTGCTTACCTCGGCCACGCTGGCCATTGGGGAGTCGTTTCAATCGACCGCAGGAGGCCTGGGACTTCTGGGCCCAAGTGCACCCAGCTGGTCGGGGGCTGACGTAGGTTCACCCTTTGACTACCCGAAGCAGGGCATGTTGTACGTGGCGGCGCATCTGCAAAAGCCTGGATTTGGGATGTCACCGGAACAGCTCGATGAACTGGCGGCCCTGATCACGGCTGCCGGTGGCGGCACGCTGGCATTGTTTTCCTCCCGGCGGGCAGCGGAGGATGCGGCCGAAAAATTGCGCAAGAAGCTCAAGGTGAAGATTCTGTGCCAGGGCGATTCATCCATGGCAGGACTGATCAAGGAGTTTGCCGACGAACCAGACACCTGCCTGTTCGGAACCATGTCCCTGTGGCAGGGCGTTGACGTGCAGGGCGCCTCCTGCAGACTTGTCGTCATTGACAGGATTCCGTTCCCCCGCCCGGATGACCCGCTGGTGACGGCCAGGGCACGGGCCGTGGCACAAAGTGGCGGCGACGGCTTTATCGCCATCTCGGCCACGCACGCGGCTGTGCGCCTGGCGCAGGGTGTGGGGCGCCTAATTCGTTCAAGTGAAGACAGGGGAGTGGTGGCCGTGCTTGACTCCCGGCTGGCGAACGCCAGCTACGGCGGCTTCCTGCGGGCGGCACTGCCACCGTTCTGGGCCACCAAAGACAGGGCTGTGGCACTCTCGGCACTGACAAGGCTCTCCGGCAAGTAGCAGGCCGGTGCTCGGGTTCGAGCAGGCGGATCTCCGTGCCATACTGGCGGGATATTGAATGATTACTGGCCACGCGCGCAACTGCGGCTTGCAACCAAGCACCTGGAGCTCCGCGTCCCCAACGACGTGGCGCTGGCCGAGCTGGCCGGAGTGGCCAGCGACGGCGTTCATGATGTTGGCGAACAACCCTTTTTAACGCCGTGGACGGAACTGCCCGGGCGTGAGCGGGCGCTCCACGTGATGCAGCAGCATGGGAGCCGGAGGGGGGCCTGGCGTGTCGAAGACTGGGCTTTGGAATTCGGCGTGTTCCGCGGAGCCCAGCCAGTGGGCATGGTCACGCTGAAGGCCCGCAATTTTCCGGTACTGCGTGAAGTAAAGACAGAATCATGGCTGGGCCGCGAATTTCACCGGCAGGGCATGGGCACCGAGGCCCGATCGGCTTTGCTGAGTCTTGCGTTTGACAGGCTGGGTGCCGCCAGCGCGTTGACCGAGGCTTTCCAGAGCAACGCGGGTTCGCAAGCCGTATCACGCAGGCTGGGCTATCGCCACGATGGCATATCACGGGACGCACTCGCTGGACGGACGGTAATTTCGGACCGGCTGCGCCTGGATGTTTCAGGCTGGGCCCCGACAGATCCCGCAGCTGTGGTGGTCACCGGACTCACCAAGTGCGTTCCTTTTTTCGGCGCATGGGATCCGCATTCTTTTCGGAGAAGTCTGGACAGAACTGTCGGATTTGAGGCGCCGGATCAATGTGGGAGGTTGGCGCTGATGGCCGGGTCCCCCGCCGCAGGCGCGGAGTTATTCTGCTGGGCCAAACCACCCCTGCGCCAACGCTGTTCGGCACGTGCGCCCCACCACGTTGCGACGAGGAGCACTGCAGCGCCCAGGTATCCAAGGACGCCAATTCTGTCTCCGGCAAGGAGCACGCCCACGAGAAGGGCCCATCCGGGTTCCGTGCCGAGAAGCATGCCTGCGCGTGAAGCGGAGGTGTGCTTTGTGGCCCAGAGCTGTCCAAGAAAAGCCAGGATCGTGCAGCCGAGACACAAATAGGCGATGGTGAGCCAGTTCGCGACACTGAAGCTGGGAAGATGCTCCAGCAGTGAGTTTCCGCCCCAGGCTGCGAATATGACCGCGCCAAACGCGATCTCAACGGTGGTTAGTCCCAGCACATCGGCATTTTTGTTCACCGTAAAGTGCGCCTCGGCAACACCCAGCAGGGCCCGTGTTGCTGCCGCAACGAGCATGAGCCCGTCGCCGAGGTTGACGCCGGAGAAACCTTGTCCGCCGACGAGCAGCGTGATGCCGATGAGGGCAAGCAGGATGCTTCCGATCAGGGCAGGGGAGAGCCGTCTTTTGGTGAGTGCGGATTCCAGTATCGGAGTGAGAAGTATGGACAGGGCGATGATGAGGCCGGCGTTGGTGGCACTCGTGAGCGTGACGCCGATGGTTTCCAGCGCGATGGTGGCCGCCCGAAGTGTGCCCAGCAGCATGCCGGGAAATGCTGAATCGCGGAGCCGATTATTTGCCCGGGCAAAATGCAGCACCAGCAGGATTGCCGCAGAAGGAACGAAACGAGCACACATCACCGCCGCCGCAGATGACGCCACCGCCAGGTCTTGGGCGGCCAGATAGCTTCCTCCCCACATAATTGCCACGATCAGGAGTACTGCGTCGGGAAGCAGGCGACGCGTGGAGACGGATGTGAAGGACATTCTTTTACCGTACTGACAACTATCCATGCAGAACAACAGGCACTGTCTTCAATATCCCGTAAGGTGAGCTTCATGGAAGTTCATCATCTTCGAACGTTGCGCGAACTCAGGGACCGTGGATCTGTCACCGCAGTGGCACAGGCACTGCACCTTTCCCCGTCAGCGGTGTCCCAGCAGCTCGCCTCCCTGCAACGGGGAGTGCCAATCCCCCTCACCGAACAGCGGGGCCGGGTACTGATACTCACACCAGCGGGCGAACGGCTCGCAGATGCCGGGGGCGAAGTCCTGGAATCCCTCGCCCGCGCAGAGAGCTCCGTCACCGGGTATCTTCTGGGGCGACACGAGATCGTTTCAGTCACCGCTTTTCACAGCGCTGGTCTGGCCTGGCTTCCGGAGCTTATCGGGAGGAGCCTCAATGATCCCGATGGACCAAGGGTGCGTTGCAGGGACGAGGACGTATCGGTCAACGAGTTCGTGGAATTGGTGGGCGATCACGACGTTGTGATCGCCCACCGTCCGCTGACATCCAACCCCTGGCCCACCCGCAGGGTGCATGTCACGCCAGTGCTGCAAGAACCGATCGACGTGGCCATTCACCGTGACCATCCACTGGCTGATCATCAGACGGTGCGCCTGGCTGATCTCGTGAAAGAAACCTGGGTGGCAGCGCAGGAGGGGTTTGCGCTGGAACCGCTCAGCGTCCAGGCAATGTTTGCAGCCGCGGGCACCCCGATCCAGATTACGCACCGGGTGAACGAGTTCAACATGGTGGCGGCAATTGTCGCCAAGACTCGCGCCGTTGGCCTACTGCCGCGCTACACCGGACTGGCGCCCCACTTCCGAGGCCAAGTGGTGCTGCGCCCGATCGAGGGGCTCGACATCGGACGGCACATCGACATCCTGACCAGGCCTGAAGCACGAGCCCGGGTGAGTACCCGCACGGTGATCGAGCGCCTCATCGAGATTGCCGAGGAGACGCGTCGCGGCGCGGAAGGTGCGCGCGAACTGCACCCTCGAGGCGGGCCTCATTCCCAGTAAATGAATTCATCCACACGCTGGGAACGTGGCTTGCCGCATGCTCGACAGCCTTCGAGCTGTGGAGTGCATCGATGCGGTACCAACTGATCGGAGAGACCATAATTGTGGAATGGATGTCTCTGATCGCGAATCTGCCGAAACGGTGGGAGCCGTCGCTCGAAAATTGTGTTTGAGCATTCGAACGCTTCATCATTGGGACCAGTTGGGAATAGCCTCACCGTCGGGACGGACCTTGGGCGGATATCGAGAGTACCTTCCCGCGGATGTCGCCCGGCTGCGACGAGTCCAATTGCTCCGTGACCTCGGGGTGCCGCTGCGAAAAATACCAGCCTTGCTCAACGCCACTGCCGCCGATCGGCGGCTTGAAATGAAGCTCCGCCAGGAGGAATTGAAAGCCAAGATTCGCCACTTGCAGTCCGTCGAGGCCACTGTGGCCCGCATGCTCAAAGCAGACGAGGTGGGGGTGTTGCTTTCGGCTGCGGAGCAGCAGGATGCGTTCGGAGCCAGTTGGGACCCAGCATGGGGTCCCTCCGCACGTGAGCAGTGGGGCGACTCCGCGCAGTGGGCAGAGTACGCGGAGCGTTCAGCATTGCGGACCGCTGACGATTGGCAGCGCGCTGTCGCACCAATGCAGGAGGTGACGGACGCTTTCGCATTGGCGAAGCGCGGGGGCGTGATCCCCGGAAGCGACGCGGCGAACGTCCTGGCGGAGGATCACCGGGCCGCCATGGGCGAGTACTTCCACTGCACTCTGTCCATGCAGGTGCTCATGGCCCGCAGATACGTCGCCGAGGCCGGATTCACCGAGTACTACGATCAATTCGAACCAGGACTTGCCGAGTGGATGAAACTGGTTATCGATGCCCATGCACGGGCCAAGGGAATCGAACCTGACACGGCAGCCTGGGAGTAGCGTCACTTAGCTCGGATTGAGGGCAACCCTTACAAGTTCAGCAGCGGGTGCGTGGAGCGCCTCGGCCGCGCTTTTGCCGGTAGCGGCAAGGTAGGCATCCACCAGGCGGTTGCCGACCGCGTATCCGGCTCCTGTGGGAACACCGACGGGGTCAGTGCCAAATCGGCTGGCTGCCTCATCGCCATGCACCCACGCCGTGAAGTGTTGCATGCCTTGGACGTCCAGTCCGGAAACGACCTTTTCGAAAACTGTCTCACTGCTGAGGTGGGGGACACCTATCGGGGTGTAACCGGCCGGACCGTACAGCTGCCGCGAAAATGCGTCAGCAAGTCCCTCTGAAACGATTAGTTCGCCAACGGCGACCATTTTTGGATCCCATATGACCCCGCCTGGTGCGTATCTCAAGTTGTGGTTCAGCTCGTGGACAGCTGCCGCCTCCAGTCGTTCAAGATTTTCCGTCGTTGGCCAAAGGGTAAATGAGATGAAACCCGTGGCACTGCCATTTCCGCTGAACCCCCGCGCGGGTCCCATGAAATATCCATCGTCAGGGTCGCCCAGGACCAGAAGGAATGTGATGTCGGGGATCTGGATACCGGGAATGGCGAGCTTCTGAACCTCGACGGCGTCGGCCAGGGCACCCTCGATCCGGATCCACGCATCCGCCGACTGCAAGAGTTTGAGGGCAGCACGCACCTCGTCTGTCCGCCGATTGAGCGGGAATCCAAAGCTCCTCGCATGCATTTGCACGAGGTCGACTTCACCAGGGAAATACCGGAACATGTTTTGCATCGGAGCAAGCATGCTTCGCAGTAGTTCCGGACGGTTGGCCTCGTCGGCGGCCAGCACAGTGCTCATTCCATGTGAGGTGTTCAATACATTGATTGTCATGTGCCCCACGCTAAAGCCTTACGCTGCGTCAGGGTCAAATGTCGTACCCATGGGGACTTGGGAGGCCATAACGTCCTTTGGGATCAAGGGCGGCCAGCCGGCGTCCTGGACTGGGATTTGTCCTCTGAGAGTGATCGATCGACTGGCCTCGCCAGTTTGGGAGTCTGGCACGGCTGGGAGAAGCTCGCCCTGACTGCTTCCGCTGATCAAGTCGAGCGGGCTTTGATTTGACGAAATACTTTTTCGTCTTCAGCAAGTGGGTTTCCTGATCGTCTCCGGACGGCCAGGGCCTGAGATCTCAGCGGCCGCCGCTACAGCATCCGAGTGGCTTCGCGAAAATCAAGCGTAGTCCGGCAGCAACCGGATTCTTGGTTCAGCTGATCACGGCCAGCTCCGGATCCCACACGAATAACCTGGCCTCCCACTGCGGGCCAGCGGCACAGCAAAGTCACGCTGCCCAAAACAAGACTGAACAGTGCGGCGCCCCGGCCACTTGGCTGGGGCGCCGCACTGTCGGCAGGGCTGGTGCTAGAGGCTGCGGAGCACCGAGACAACCTTGCCCATGATGGTTGCGTGGTCGCCGAGGATGGGCTCATAGCGCGTGTTCTGGGGCAGCAGCCAGGTGTGGCCGTCCCGTTGCCGAAAGGTCTTTACAGTGGCCTCGTCTTCAAGGAGCGCAGCAACGATGTCGCCATTGTTGGCCGTGTTTTGCTGGCGCACCACCACCCAGTCGCCATCGCAGATGGCAGCGTCAATCATGGAGTCACCCTGAACCCTGAGCATGAACAGCTCGCCGCTGCCCACAATCTGCCGGGGCAGCGGCATGATGTCATCAACCGACTGGTCGGCCAAGATGGGCCCGCCAGCCGCGATGCGTCCGACGAGAGGCACAAAGGCCGTGTCCGAGGAGCTGCTGAGTTCGGCAAAGTTCAAGCCGTTGGAGCTGCGCAGATTGGAAGGCGAACTGACGCCTTCAATCTCAACCTTGCCGCTGTCGAGCACCAGCGGAATGAGGACCTCCATGGCCCGGGGACGTTTGGGGTCGCGGCGCAAGTAGCCATGGCGTTCAAGCTGGCTCAGCTGGTGCGTGACGCTGGACAGGCTGGCAAGCCCCACCGAGTCACCAATTTCACGCATTGAGGGCGGGTAGCCCTTGTCGGCGATGGAGCGCTGGATGCACTCCAAGATCTTCTTTTGCCGGACGGTCAACCCCTTCATTCCGGCGCGACTGGGCGCCTGGGGGATGCGGTGCGGAGGTTCTGGAAGCGCCATGGTTCCGGGGTCCTTTCGTGGCTGCCCTGAACAATGTCAGTGCCTGCTGGTGGACTGCATCTAGCGGCCAATCCTTGTTTTACAAGTTTAAGCCACAATCGAAGCAATTTCAAACATTTGTTCTATCAGCCCTTGGCAAGTGTCGTCCATAGGTGCTAAAACTGTACTAGTAGTTAACTAGAACATACGCTCTATCGAAGATATAAAGCATGGAAATTTGATCCGATGGATGTTGATGGCCAGGGATCTTGATCCACGGCGAAAGGACCAGAAATCATGAATGCAATGGTTATCTCAGCAGGAACCCGCAGCAGGTACGCAAACAATTCGACGGCCGGTGATGCTGCACCGTGGCGCTTTCAGCCGGCCACTGCCGGTGCTGTCAATGGCAGTGCGTCAAGGCTTGGATCTGCGAAGCGCGGAATGATCCAGCCCGACCCAATCCAGCCCGGCCCGATCCGGCCCGACACGGACCTGAAGGGCAGCGACAAGGCCCGAATCCAGTTGACCCGCCGCGGCCGTTTGGTGCTCCTTGGTGTGCCAGCCATTGTCACCGCCGCCGTCATGGTTTTTGCAGCCTTGGCCATCGGGCTGGGCTCCATTGCCACCCCGGCCCAGGCCTCCGCAGAGTACACGGCTGTGGACCTGGCCGATTACGCCGTGTCCGTCACGGTCCTTCCCGGGGACAATCTGTGGAGCATTGCCAGCGCTTCAAACCCAAATGGCGACGTTCGTGACGTTGTCAGTGAGATTGTGGCGCTCAATGAACTGGGCAGCGGAGTCCTGCAGGCCGGTCAGCGCCTGTACGTTCCGCTCCCCAAATAGTGCCTTCCACCCCCTAAGCAGTGCCTGTTGTGGCAGCGCCCGTTGGCTATGCCGCGGAAGCCCGCAAACCCCGCACCCGCTGTCAAGGTGTCCGCATGGTGTCGGCGTTTCGGCATTTGGACCGGTCACCAATTAAGCTGGTGCCATGGATGAGTTTGAACTCTTGGGCCAATTGCCGCTCCGCGACGATCTGCGCGGACAGCACCCCTACGGTGCGCCCCAGATTGACGTGCCGGTGCTGCTGAACGTCAACGAAAATACTTTTGGCGTTCCCGCCGACGCACGGGAAGCCATCCTGGCGGCTGTGGCGGCCGAGCTTGACGGCCTGAACCGCTACCCGGACAGGGAATTCACCGTCTTGCGCCAGGAACTGGCGGCGTACCTGGGCCACGGGCTCAGTGAAACCAACCTGTGGGCGGCGAACGGTTCAAACGAGGTCCTGCAACAGCTGCTGCAGGCATTTGGCGGTCCGGGACGCACCGTAATGAGCTTCCCTCCCACATACTCCATGTACCCGTTGCTGGCCAGCGGCACCGGAACCGGTTACCTCGCCGGAGAGCGGGCACCCGACTTCAGCCTGTCCGCCGAGTCGGCAGCCGAGCAGGTTCGCGAGCAGGCGCCCAACATTGTTCTTTTGTGCTCACCGAACAACCCCACCGGCACCGCCCTGGGCCTGGACGTTGTGAAAGCTGTTTATGAAGCAGGGGAGGCCTCGCAGGCCATCGTGATCGTGGATGAGGCCTATACGGAGTTCTCCCACGCAGGCACGCCCAGCGCCTTGAACCTCCTCCAAGGCCGCCCCCGCCTTGTCGTCTCACGCACCATGAGCAAGGCCTTCGCCATGGCCGGCGCCCGGCTGGGATACATGGCCGCCGCCCCTGAAGTCACAGACGCGCTGCGACTGGTCAGGCTGCCTTACCACCTCTCGGCCATCACCCAGGCGACAGCCGTGGCCGCACTGCGCAATTCAGCGTCCCTGCTGGCCAACGTTGAGCAGATCAAGGTCCAGCGCGACCGCATTGTCGCCGAACTGACCGGCCTGGGACTGACTCCCGCTCCCTCAGACTCCAACTTCGTCTTCTTTGGCGGCCTGGAAAACCCCCATGAGGTGTGGGAAGCGCTGCTGGCCAAGGGTGTTCTCATTCGCGACGTCGGCATACCCGGCCATCTGCGCGTCACCGCCGGCACGGAAGCTGAAACCAGCGCGTTCCTGACCGGGCTCCGCAGCATTCTCGCCGCCCAAGGCACGGTTGCCTGACGCCGTCGTGCGTTGAATAAAGCCTTGTTGCGGGACTGTTTGGGCTTTCCCAAGCCTTATCTTCTAAACTGGTGTTAATCACCGGGGATCGTTCGCGCGCCCAAGCCTGCCCTCCACACGGGTACCGGACGGTGCCCACAAATCAAAGGACTGCTGCAATGACTGAGACGACGCCCAGCCAGGGACGAACGGCCCGTTTGGAGCGGGCGACAAGTGAGTCGAGCGTCATGGTTGAGATCAACCTCGACGGGACCGGCACGTCAACCATCGACACGTCGGTGCCGTTCTACGACCACATGCTCACGGCGCTGTCCAAGCACTCCTTGATCGACATGAACATCAAGGCCACCGGCGACACCCACATCGACGCGCACCACACGGTCGAGGATGTTGCGATCTCCCTTGGTGAAGTGCTGAAGGAAGCTCTGGGCAACAAGGCCGGCATCCGCCGCTTCGGGGAGGCCACCGTGCCCTTGGATGAGGCGCTGGCCAATGCCGTCGTCGACCTGTCGGGCCGGCCCTACCTGGTGCACGGCGGCGAGCCCGCCGGCCAGGAATACCACTTGATTGGCGGCCACTTCACGGGTTCGCTGACCCGTCACGTCTTTGAAGCCATCACCTTGCACGCGCAGATCTGCCTGCACATGACGGTCATTGCCGGCCGCGACCCGCACCACATTGTTGAGGCGCAGTTCAAGGCCTTTGCCCGGGCGCTGCGTTCGGCCGTTGAACCGGACCCCCGCGTCAGCGGCATTCCATCCACGAAGGGTCTTTTGTGAGCTCCGGAGCCACCGAGAACGCTGCAGCAAACCAACCTACGGTCACCGTCCTTGACTACGGTTCAGGCAATGTCCGCTCGGCGGTGCGGGCCTTGGAACGTGCCGGGGCAACGGTGACACTCAGTGCCAACCCCGACGACGTGCTCAACGCCGACGGGCTGGTTGTTCCGGGCGTGGGCGCCTTTGGCTCGGTCATGACAGAACTGAAAAGCGTTGACGCGCTCCGGATGATCGGCCGCCGCGTGGCAGGCGGACGTGCGGTCCTGGGCATTTGCGTGGGGATGCAGGTCCTCTTCGACGCCGGCGTTGAGCACGGCGTTCACGAGGACGGCATGGGGGAGTGGCCCGGCACAGTGGAACTGCTGCCCGCCGACGTCGTCCCGCACATGGGCTGGAACACTGTCACATCAGCCGAAGGCTCCATGCTGTTCGAGGGTGTTGAAAGTGAACGCTTCTACTTTGTGCATTCCTACGGGGTCCAGGCCTGGGACTTCGAAGTGCTCCAGCCAAAGATGCGTCCGCCGCTGGTGACCTGGTCCGAGCACGGTGCGCCCTTCATTGCCGCCATTGAAAACGGACCCCTCTGCGCAACACAGTTCCACCCGGAAAAATCCGGTGACGCAGGAGCACGCCTGTTGCGCAACTGGGTGGGTTCGCTGGCAAAGGCGGCCCACTAATGTGGTCGCTTCTGCTCATGGCACTGGCAGGGCTGCTGATCGGCGGCGCCTACACCTTTTACCAGCAGAAGACCGCACGGTGGATCCCCATCAGTTTCGCCCTGCTCGCCGTGATGTCGCTGGTGGCAGCATATTTGTTCACGCTTTAGCTCCACCCGGCAAGCCCGCAGCCAGCTGTGCCGCTGCCGTTTCACATCCACAGATCGAACGACGTTGAGGACCCCATGACCACCCCCATTTTGGAATTGCTGCCCGCCGTGGACGTTGCCGACGGACAGGCAGTGCGCCTCGTGCAGGGCGAGGCAGGCTCGGAAACCGGCTACGGCTCGCCCCTTGAAGCGGCGCTGAACTGGCAGAACGACGGCGCCGAATGGGTGCACCTGGTAGACCTTGACGCCGCCTTCGGCCGGGGATCCAATGTGCACCTGCTGGGCGAAATGGTCGCCGCCTTGACCGTCAAGGTCGAGCTCTCCGGCGGCATCCGCGACGACGCATCCCTTGAAGCTGCCCTCGAACTGGGTGTGGGCCGCGTCAACCTGGGCACGGCGGCACTTGAAAATCCGGAATGGACAGCGAAGGTCATCGAGCGCTTTGGCGACAAGATCGCCGTCGGCCTTGACGTGCGGGGCACCACACTTGCCGGCCGCGGCTGGACCAAGGAAGGCGGCGACATCTGGGAAGTGCTGGCGCGACTTGAAGACGCCGGCTGTGCCCGGTACGTCGTCACCGACGTCACCAAGGACGGCACCCTGCGCGGGCCCAACGTGGAACTGCTGCGTGAAATGTGCACCCGCACGTCCAAGCCCGTGGTCGCTTCGGGCGGCATTTCCAGCCTTGACGACCTGCGTGTGTTGCGCGAACTCGTCGGCGAGGGCGTTGAGGGGGCCATCATCGGCAAGGCACTCTACTCCGGCCAGTTCACGCTGCCGCAGGCCCTCGACGTCGCAGGCCGCCGCTAAATCATGACTGAGCTGCCCAAGAAGGCACTGCCCGGACATATCGCCGCAGCCCTGGCCGGAGCCGGTGGCGCAACCGATTCCGCCGGGCAGCCTTGGGCCGGCCGGGACCTGCCCGCGCAGGAAAAGTACCACAACTTTGACACCGACGACGGCGCCATGGACCCCGGCTATGCCGCCGCCTTGGCGGCGCTTGCCTCGGGAGACGGGACGGAAGCACAGGTCGTCGCGTCGCTGGCCCACGCCCGCGTCTTCATCCCCATCGTGGCCCAGCTGGCGGAGCAGACGATAGGGGAGAACGGCCTGGCATCCGACAAGGAGTCGGACATGGCGCTGGTGACGTTGCAGGGCCCCGACGGCCGACGGGCGCTGCCGGCTTTTTCCCATGCCGAGGCGCTGACCCGGTGGCATCCGGAGGCGCGGCCCGTGGCTGTTTATGCCGCACGTGCCGCGTTGTCGGCCGTGGCCGAGGAGGCGCAGCTGCTGGTTGTGGATCCAGGGTCGCAACGGCCGTTCGTGGTCCGCAGGCCAGCCATGTGGGCGCTCGCGCAACAACAGAACTGGCGTCCGAGCTACGCGGACCCGGTGGTTGCAGAGGTGCTTGAACTCTCCGTGGCCGCCCTGGACCACCCCCTGGTGGCCGGTATTTCCGCCGACGCCGGACAGGGCATCGGTTCCCGGTGGGACACCGCCGGTGACCAGGCCGGACGCTTGGTTCCCGGTGGCGGCACGGGACCTGAATTGTGTGTCACGCTGACCCTGCTGCCCGGGCTCGACCAAGCCGCCGTCAACGACGTGCTTGCGCGCCTGCAGGAATTCTGGGCCGCGAATGAAGACTTTGCCCAAGCGGTGGATTCAGTCCAGATCCGGCTGCGCAGCCGGGACCCGCAGGCCTGATTCACGGCAATAAAAAATCCAGTTTGCAGTTGTTGGACGAAAATCACGTTTTTTCGGTGATATACGTCCAACAACTGCAAACTGGAATTTGGTGCGGGTGCGGGTGCGGGTGCGGGAGCGGGGAAGAGCTTAGTTGACCGCGCCGGTGAACTTCTCGCCCGGGCCCTTGCCCGGTGCATCGGGGAATTCCGAGGCTTCGCGGAAGGCGAGCTGAAGCGACCGCAGACCGTCGCGCAACGGTCCGGCGTGCTGGCTGCCAATTTCCGGTGCTGCCGCCGTTACGAAGCCGGCGAGGGCCGTGATCAGCTTGCGGGCCTCGTCCAGGTCCTTCAGTCCCTCGGCGTCGGGTCCGGCGGCCAGCCCGCACTTCACCGCGGCGGCGCTCATGAGGTGAACGGCCGCCGTCGTGATGACTTCAATGGCCGGAACTTCGGCGATGTCTCGCACCACCGAGGCTGCTTCTGTGTCCGTCAAGGCCTCCTCGGGGGCTGCCTGAAACGTGTTGCGGGTGTCCGAATTATTATCTGGGGTACTCATGCTGCTAAGCTTGTCACAGACCGACTCGATGCTGTTATTTATCGTGCGTCCTGAAGATGAAAATCACAGGCCAAAGAACTGCGGCAGCAGCGAGTTTGCAAGTGGAGTCCTCTCCCACCTTTCGACCCATTATTGGCGTTGTCTGGTTCAGGTTGGCGCCTTCCCCGTTCGGGAAGGCAGGCAAACCCCGTTTCGGGGGAGCCGCGCCGATCATTCGAGGCCTCCATTGCATCAGCAAATTGGGGGCCTTCTCCGTTGCTGGTGGCATTCACCTTTTCTTATGCAACAGGAGCTACACATTAGCGAGCCACGCATCAATGATCGAATCCGCGTCCCCGAGGTGCGGTTGGTTGGGCCAGCAGGCGAACAAGTTGGGATTGTCCGCATTGAGGATGCCCTTCGTTTAGCAGCAGAGTCCGACTTGGATCTGGTTGAGGTAGCGCCGACGGCCAAGCCGCCGGTGTGCAAACTGATGGACTTCGGCAAGTACAAGTACGAAGCCGCTGTCAAGGCTCGTGAAGCCCGCAAGAACCAGACCAACACCGTTTTGAAGGAAATCCGTTTCCGCCTCAAAATCGACAAGCACGATTACGAGACCAAGCGCGGGCATGCCGTGCGCTTCCTCGGTGCCGGTGACAAGGTCAAGGCCATGATCCAGTTCCGCGGCCGTGAGCAGCAGCGCCCCGAAATGGGCATCCGTCTTTTGCAGAAGTTCGCTGCCGAGGTCGCCGAGGTCGGCGTCATCGAATCGAGCCCCCGCATTGACGGCCGCAACATGGTCATGGTCATTGGTCCGTTGAAGAACAAGGCTGAAGCCAAGGCCGAAGCCCGCCGCAACCAGCAGCGCGCCGACGCAAAGGCCCACAACGAAGCAGTTGCCAATGGCACCGCCCGTGTTGACGTTGACCGTGACAACAAGGTGCCGATGACCCAGTCGTTGGCTGACTTGCTGCCCGAAGGACTGCACCTGAACGAGGACGCCGCGGCGCCCGCAGCCGACGCAGCCAAGTCCGCTGCAGCACCGGCAACCGAAGCTCCGGCAGCCGACGCCCCCGCGGCCGAGGCAGCCAAGGAAACGGCCACTGCGGAAGCTCCCGCAACTGCGGCTGCACCCAAGGTGAGCGCTCCGGCAGAAACGCCGGCTCCCGCCGTCGCCCCTGCCAAGGCACCCGTCAAGGCTGCGGCACCCAAGGCAGCCCCCGCCAAGGCAGCTTCCGCTGCCAAAGCCCCCGCACCGGCAAAGGCACCCGCAGCCAAGGCACCTGTTGCCAAGGCTGCCGACAAGCTGGCCGCAGCACCGAAGCCGGTCGCTGCGCCCAAGCCTGTCACCGCCAAGCCCATCCCCATGCCGAAGCCGATGGCCAAGCCCGCAGCTGCAAAGCCTGCGGCCAAGCCGGCAGCCAAGGCAGCAGCAAAACCGGCCACCAAGGCTGCCTCTGCAAAGAGCGCACCGGCGGCTGAAACCCCCAGCTCGGCTGAATAAGGTCTCACCTTTTCAGCGGTGAATACACCCACACAGTGACCCAACCAGTCGCTGCAAGAGAACCACAGGCAGCGCCGGTGGATACGTAAGGAGACAGGTCCTCATGCCTAAAATGAAGACACATAGTGGTGCCAAGAAGCGATTCAAGCTGACTGGTTCCGGCAAGCTGCGCCGCCAGCAGGCCAACCGCCGCCACTACCTGGAGCACAAGCCTTCCAGCTTGAAGCGCCGCCTGAAGGGTGACCTGCTGGTCGCCAAGGCTGATGTGCGCAACATCAAGAAGATGCTCGGCATCTAATTTCGCAAGTCAATCGGTGTGATTTCCAGATTCGGGACTGACACCATTCATCAAAGCCTTCCCCGGCATGATTGGCTTGGGATCTTTAAAATTGAAGGAGTACGCACGTGGCACGTGTGAAGAGGGCTGTAAACGCCCATAAAAAGCGTCGGGTTGTTCTTGAGCGCGCAAAGGGTTACCGCGGACAGCGTTCACGCCTGTACCGCAAGGCCAAAGAGCAGCTGCTGCACTCGTTTGTGTACAGCTACGGCGACCGCCGCAAGCGCAAGGGTGACTTCCGTCGCCTCTGGATCCAGCGCATCAACGCTGCATCACGCGCCAATGGCCTGACCTACAACCGTTTGATCCAGGGCCTGAAGGCTGCTGAGATCGAGGTTGACCGTCGCATGCTGGCCGACCTGGCCGTCAACGACGCCGGTGCATTCGCTGCTCTGGTGAATATCGCCAAGGGCGCGCTGCCTGCTGACACGTCAGCTCCGGTAGCAAAGTAGCATTTAGTTTTTCCCAGGAACGTCCAGTTCCTTGTTCATGAGCAGTGACTGCTAAAGTCCTAAGCATGAATGAACCCGGGCGCCCGCCAGCAGAAGCAATGACCAATCCTCGAGCAGATCGGGTGCGGGATGTTGCCAAGCTGGTAGGGCGCTCGGGCCGTTTAAAGCGCCGCCAGTTCCTGGCCGAGGGGCCCCAGGCTGTCCGTGAGGCGCTCCGGGCGCACCACGATTGCCTGGCTGCCGGCGGCACTGCCGTTGTTGAAGCCATTTATGCCACGGTCGAGAGCCTGAAGAAGTTCCCCGAGCTGCTGGAATCGGCGTCCGCCCCGGGGTCCCGCCTGCAAGTGCGGATCGCCAGCGAATTGGTTCTGGCCGCCATGACGGACACCGTCTCACCCCAGGGCGTGGTTGCCGTGTGCAACTTCGTGGATGTGCCCCTGGAGGAAGTCATTGCCTCCAAACCCAAGCTGATCGCCATGTTGTGCCGGGTCCAGGACCCGGGAAATGCGGGCACCGTCCTGCGTGCTGCCGATGCCGCCGGTGCCGACGCCGTGATCTTCTCGCAGTCCAGTGTTGACATTTACAACCCGAAGGCCGTGCGCTCCACAGCCGGCTCCATCTTCCACCTGCCGGTTGTGCTTGGTGCAGACCTGGCCGAAGTGGTGGCGGCCGCCTCTGCCGCCGGCATTGGCATTCTTGCCGCTGACGGTTACGGCCAGTTGAATCTCGATTTGCTCCAGGATGAAAGCGCCGCACGGTCCTTTGACCAGGAAATTCCCGACGCCACCTATGACCTGGCCGAGCCCACCATGTGGCTCTTTGGCAACGAGGCCCAGGGGCTTGCCGGGGAGGAAAAAGCCCTGGCCGACCACCGCGTGGCAGTGCCGGTGTACGGCGCCGCCGAGTCCTTGAACCTTGGCACGGCCGCGACCGTGTGCCTGTACGCCAGCGCACGCGCCCAGCGCCGCGGAGTCTAGCGGCTCCTGTGGTTGTGCCGGCGTGCCGTTGCTGACTCTTGGAGCTGCTGAGCCGGACGACGGCGGGACGCGGCCGGGGCGTGCATGCCCGGTCAGGCGCGGCCGTTCCCTGTGCAGCCGCGGTGCCTGGCTTGGACGCTTGTGCGGCGGCCCGGCTGTACACTCTCTTTGTGGGCGCCGCGTTCACGCGGCCCGTTGATTGGGCTGCACACGATGGAGGGGGAGGCCACTGTGTCTCAACAAGGCGGTAACAAGGCGATAGTGGCAGCGTTGGCTGCGAACCTGTCCATTGCGGCGATGAAGTTCCTGGCGTATTTCCTGACGCTGTCCTCATCCATGCTGGCAGAGGGCATCCACTCTGTTGCCGACTCGGGCAATCAATTGCTCCTGCTGATCGGCGGGAAGAAGGCCAAGCGGCAAGCCAGCCCGGAGCACCCCTTTGGCTATGGCCGTGAACGCTACGTCTACGCCTTCATCGTCTCGATCATCCTTTTCAGTGTGGGCGGCTTGTTTGCCCTCTACGAGGCCTTCGAAAAATGGCAGGACCCCCACGGCATTGAAGGCCGTTGGTGGTGGGTCCCGCTGGCCGTGCTGCTCGGCGCCATCGCCATGGAAGGGCGGTCTTTCCTTGTCGCCGTCAAGGAATCCAATCTGACCCGCGGCACACGCAGCTGGCCCGAATTCATCAAGACGGCCAAGGCACCGGAACTCCCCGTCATCTTGTTGGAGGATTCCGCGGCGCTGGTGGGGCTGATCTTTGCCCTCTTCGGAGTCACGGTGACACTGCTGACCGGAAACGGGATCTGGGATGCCATTGGCACTGGTTTGATCGGCGTTCTGCTGGTGTGCGTCGCCATCATCCTGGCGGTGGAAACGAAGTCGCTGCTGCTGGGGGAGTCCGCCACGGCTGAGGACGTCCGTGCCGTGGAAGCGGCCCTTGTCGGGCCCGGCGTCAGCAGCGTCATCCACCTTAAGACCATGCACCTGGGTCCGGAGGAACTGCTGGTGGCAGCGAAAATTGCCGTTGACGCCTCGGAAACCGGGGCGGAGATCGCCGAAGCCATCAATGCCGCCGAACAGCGCGTGAGGACGGCGGTGCCCATTGCGACGGTCATCTACCTTGAGCCAGACATTTATTCAGCCAGGCAGGCAGCCACTGCCGCTGACACTTCGGGCCAGCAAGTAATGCCCGCCAGCGACGGCGAGCCCGTGACAGGCGAGCG
The DNA here is from genome assembly GCF_052376555.1 of Specibacter sp. AOP5-B1-6. Lineage (NCBI taxonomy): Bacteria > Bacillati > Actinomycetota > Actinomycetes > Micrococcales > Micrococcaceae > Specibacter > Specibacter sp. AOP5-B1-6. The sequence goes on along the minus strand of NZ_JBQSVT010000001.1, from coordinate 12,788 downwards.
CAACTAAAGCCGACCCGTCCCGGCGGCCTCGGCGGCCTGTCCCACCCGGCCGACTGCCCACCCGGCCGGACTCAGCCGGCGCTGGTATCCGGCCCGGGCCTGGGCCCCCGTTTTCGTTGGGCCAGGGCCAGCGCCGGGAAAAACAATACCGACAGCATTCCGGCACCGATCAAGGCGGTGGCGATTCCTGACGGCAGGTACCCGCTGTCCACGCCGATGGCCGTGACGGCGACGATGATCGGGAGTCCAGTAGCCCCAAAGAAGGCGATCGCCCACCTGTCGGCCCAGGGAGACCTTTTCGGTGCGGCCAGGACGTTGGGAAGTCCCCGGACAACGAGCAGCACAATCAGGAAGATCGGCACCAACGCCAGGGTGAAGGCATTTTTAAACACCCCATCGAGGTCAAAAGACAGCCCCGTGTTGATAAAGAACACCGGGACAAGGAACCCAAAGGCAACAGCATCGAGTTTGGTTTCAACAACGGCTGCGTCACCGGGGCCGGCACCGTCAATGAAAACACGCCAGAGTATGCCACCGGCAAATGCGCCCAGCAACAGGTCGAGCCCAAAGACCGTGCTGAGCGCAACGGAACCGGCAACTATGAGCAACACCAGGCGGACCCCGAACTGGCCGCTGCTGTGCAGGGTCGCAGCTGTCAGCCGGTGGAAATGGCGGTGATTGCCCCTGGCCGTCAGCCAGATGGACAAGGCCACAATGACAACAAAGACCACAAGGAACACGGCTGAGGCCCCGAAGTCACGGCCGCTCAGAAACAACGAGATGGCAAGCAGCGGACCAAACTCACCCACGGTTCCGACCGCCGCCACAGCCCTGCCGAAAATCGTCCTGGATTCGCCTGCGTCACGCAAAATTGGCAGCAAAGTCCCCAACGAGGTCGTCGCTACGGCGATGCCGACAAGAATTGCCGCCTCGACGCTCGGGACCCCGGCGCCGTCGACAATGAGCAAGCCGACAGCAATGCCAGCCGCAACCGAAATGAGCCAGGCCAGTCCGGCCCGGCGCAGCGGCCTGCCCTTGATGGCGCCAAAATTGAGTTCATTGCCGGCCATGAAAAACAGCATGGCAAGGCCAAACTGGGACATCGTCTCAATAAAGGCGGTGGGTTTGACCCACCCGAGCAACGCCGGGCCAACGATCATGCCCAGGAGGATCTCAAACACAACGAGTGGCACCTTGACCACACGGCCCGTAACGGCGGCCAGCATCGGAGACGCAGCGGCGATCAACGCGACAACGGCAATGCTTATCGGCAGGTCGAACATGTCAGCGTCCTTTGGCCCGGCGGGAGCCCGTGCCAACATGTCCAGCGCTACAAGACAGGTCAGGCGTTGTCCTGGCGGCAGTCATTCGGCCGGTAGGACCATGATAGTCCCCGGGCTCCAGCCGGCACTCCGCCAGGTCTCCCGCCCGGCGAGCCGGGCGTCTAGCTCGTGGCGCGCCTGCGGGCAGTTTTCTCCAGCAAACCGCTGACAAGGGCGATGACCAGGCCCAGCACTGCGAGTGCGGCACCGACCATGGCCGGGGCCGTGTACCCCCAGCCCCAGGTGATGACCAGCCCGCCCACGAAGGCGCCAAGCGCATTGGCCAGGTTCAAGGCGGAATGGTTCAAGGAGGACGCCAGTGTTGGGGCGCCCGGGGAAACATCCAGCAGCCTGGTCTGCAACGAGGGAATGAGCATGGCGCCCGAGGCGCCAATGACGAAGATCATCAGCAAGGCCATCCACTGGATGTGGACCGACACCGCATAGATGACAAGCATGGCGGCAATGAAACCCATGACCAGGTAGATGCTGCCCATGACGGACCAGTCGGCGATCCGGCCGCCGACATAGTTTCCAACCACCATCCCCACCCCGTACAAGCCAACGATGATGGGCAGGAAAGCGGGGGAGAAGCCGGCGACGTCGGTCATGGTGTTTGCCACGTAGGTGTACACCGCGAAGAAGCCGCCGAAGCCGACGACGCCGATCAAAAGCGTCAGCCACACCTGGCCGCGGCGCAGTGCGCCCAGTTCCTTGCGCAGGCTGGCATCAGGCTGTGCCTTCTGGGCCGGAACAAAAAGTGCCATGCAGACCATGCTGGCCACACCGATGATGCCGACCAGAACGAACAACCAGCGCCAGCCGAACTGCTGGCCCACAAAGGTTGCCAGCGGCACGCCCAGCACATTGGCCACGGACAAGCCCATCATGACCATGGAAATGGCCCGGCCGCGCTTGGTGGGCACCACCATGGAGGCCGCCAGCACGGCTGCCACGCCAAAGAAGGCACCGTGCGGCAGGCCCGCAATGAAACGGGTGACAAGCAATGTCGTGTAGTCATGGGCGAACACCGAGAGCAGGTTGCCCACAGTAAACAAGGCCATCAACGCCAGTGCCAACGTCTTGCGCGGCATTTTCGCACCGACGGCAATCAACAGCGGCGCCCCAATGACAACTCCCAGCGCGTAAGCGGAAATCACGTGTCCGGCAGTCGGCACGCTGACGCCCACGCCTTCGGCCACGTTGGGCAGAAGACCCATCATGGCAAACTCGGTGGTGCCGATTCCAAAGCCGCCGATGGCCAGGGCCAGGATTGCCCACGCCACAACCCTCGGTGAGGCGGGCTTGGCGTCGCGCTGTGATTTAAGCAGGGTCATGAATTTTCTTTCGGAGGGTGGGTTTCGTCCGCTGCCGCACTGTGCTGGGCGGTCGGTGTCGGCGCCCCAAGGCCGGGGCCGCGCAAGGCGAGGCATGAAGCTGCCGTGTCCAGTCTAGTTCGACCTAGACTGGAGGGGTGACTACGCAGAAACAGATAGTGGGCGCCGCGCTGGTGGATTCCCTTGCCCATCCCGTCAGGCTCCTGGCTGCCCGGCGGACTGCACCGCCGGAACTGGCCGGCATGTGGGAGTTCCCCGGCGGCAAGATTGAGCCCGGCGAAACCCCGCAGGAGGCCCTCCACAGGGAGTTGGCAGAGGAGTTGGGCATCACGGCGGAGCTGGGCGCCGAACTGCAGTGTCCGACGTCGGACGGCTGGCCCCTGAACGCCAACGCCGCCATGCGCGTGTGGCTGGCCCAAGTGACCAACGGCACGCCCGAACCCTTGGAAGACCATGACCTGCTGCGCTGGGTGGAGCTGGCGGGACCCGAAATTCTCGAGTTGGAGTGGATTCCGGCGGACCTCCCAATCGTGCAGGCCCTTGTGTCCTTCACGGCACGGCAATATTCGACCCGGCAATAGCCGGCGGGAAAAAATGGCACGGCGGCTGTTGAATTTCTGCCGCCCTGTGCCAGACTGGGTGCAGAAGACCCCAAGGAGGTTGTGCCATGACGAGTGAAAACCACGACGAACAAGCCCCCACCGGTGCCAGTGACGAAACGAAGGAAAAGTTTCGCCAGGCCCTGGAAAACAAGAAAAACAAGCAGCATGGCAGTGTTGGAGCCGCCACTGATGCAAAGATCAGCGCATCACACGGTGCAGCCGGCCACAAGCGTGAATTCCGCCGCAAGAGCGGATAAGCCAACAGTTGACACTCCATCATTGTTTGACTAGTTCGTGATCGTCTCCCGCGTGTTGGCGGGCGGTCCGAGTCCTGGCAGCCGTCCTGGCAGCCGTCCGGGCGGTCAGGACTGAGGTCAGAACAAGGTGGGGGCCAGACTGGCCAAGGCGGGATCCTCCCCGGGGGATTCCGCCTTTTTTCTGCCCGGAATGCCCCTGAAGCCTGTTGTGGGGACATCGGTTCCGGCCCCGCGGGCTAGTCCGGCACCGCCAGCTGTTGGGGCATTTCCCGATATTGCAGCGTTCGACGGCAGGCTGCCGTGGGGATATTCGCCTTCTTCGCGCCGGGGATCATGAACAAACCCCTGGGCGCTGAAACCGTTGCGCGCCTTCGCCTCATTCACCCGGGCCGCAAGCCATTGGCGATACTCCTTTGACGCGTAGGAGCCAGCGCCGTAGAGGCGCTGGTACCGCCCCACCAAGGCGGGATGTTCGCGGGCCAGCCACTGCATGAACCATTCCCTGGTGCCTGGACGCAGATACAAGGCACCGGCGCTCACCCCGGTTGCGCCCGCGCCGGCCAGCGCCGCAAACAAGGCGTCCAGCGATTCCTCGGAATCGGTCAGCCAGGGGAGGATGGGCATGGCCATGACACCGCAGGGAAGGCCGGCATCGCGCAGTTTGCTGATCAAGGCCAGCCGGGCCTTGGGAGAGGGTGTCCCGGGTTCCAGTGTGTGGGCCAGGTCTTCATCCAGCAAAGCCAGCGAAATTCCCATGCCCACGCTGACTTGTTCTCCAGCCCTGCGCAGTGCCGGGATGTCCCTTGCCAGCAACGTCCCCTTGGTCAAAATCGAAAACGGGGTGCCGGAATCTGCAAGCGCCGAGATGATCCCGGGCATGAGCTGGTAGCGGCCTTCAGCCCGCTGGTAGGGGTCGGTGTTGGTTCCCAGCGCCACATGCTCGTGCTGCCATGACGGCTTGAACAGTTCCTTGCGCAGCACCTGCGCCACATTGACCTTGACGACAACCTGGGAATCAAAATCTACGCCCGGGTCAAAATCCAGATACGTGTGGCTTTTGCGGGCGAAGCAATAAACACAGGCGTGCGAGCATCCCCGGTAGGGATTCACCGTCCATGCAAACGGCATCGTTGAGCTGGGCGGGACCTTGTTCAGCGCCGATTTGGAAAGCACCTCATGAAAGGTGATGCCGGCAAAATCCGGTGTCTGGACACTTTTGACCAGTCCTGCCAGTGGCAGCAGCGGTTGCGTCGTGCCCTCTGCACTTTGTTCAGGGCTGGTGGCTTGGTCGGGGAAAAGTGGCTGGTTGAGTTCTTGATTTGTCCACCGCATGAGTCGATTAGAACATATATTCTAATCAGGCGCAATGGGCCCCGGTGAAAAATATTTGTTACCGACGGGTAGTGATGTGTCGTGAATCACTCCGCCTGGCGTTATGGTGGAGGCATGCGGGCGATGTTGCCCCAGCTGCCCGGCCCGAACCGGCATCAACGACGATGCCGTCCAGCGCCTGCGCAGTCCCAGTACAAAGGAGCAGTCATGACGAACCTGGCCACCATCGTCCCAGCCTCGGCCGAACGGAACCCCGGCGGGGTCGCCATCAAGCTGGACGACATTGAAATCTCATTTGGCGCGCTGGAGGTGCTCAGTGCCAAGGTTGCGGCACTGCTGGCCGCCCGAGGGGTGAAACCTGGGGACAGGGTGGCCTTGATAGCACCAAACCTGCCGCAGATGCCCGCCATCTACTACGGAATCCTGCGTTACGGTGCCATCGTGGTGCCGCTGAATCCGCTGCTCAAATCCCGCGAGGTTGCCTACCACCTCAGGGATTCAGGAGCCAAGCTTGCGTTTGCCTGGGAGGGGGTCATGGGGGAGGTGGAAGGTGGCGGCGCCGAAACTGGCACCGCAATTATTCCCATTGACGCCGGCTTTATGGCGCTGCTGGCACCCTTGGATCCGCTGTCCGCGATCGCCGCCGCTGACAAGGACGACACCGCCGTCATCCTGTACACCTCCGGGACCACCGGCAAGCCCAAGGGTGCCGAACTGACACACGAAAACCTGCGCAGCAACGCCGAAGTGTCCGTCAGTCTCTTTTCCAGCCGGGACGGCGACGTGATCTTTGGCGGGCTCCCGTTCTTCCACATCTTTGGCCAGACGTGTGCGCTGAACTCCGCGGTGATGGCCGGTGCAACCGTGACGCTGCTGCCCCGATTTGATCCGGTCAAGGCCCTGGAAATCATCCAGCGTGACAAGGTCACCATCTTTGAGGGGGTGCCGAGCATGTACATCGCCTTGCTGCGCGCCCCCGGGCGGGAGAACTACGACCTGAGCAGCCTCCGCCTGGCCGCATCGGGCGGGTCGGCACTGCCGGTGGAGATCCTGCACGAGTTTGAGACCACCTTTGATGCCACCCTGCTGGAAGGTTACGGACTGTCGGAAACGTCACCGGTTGTCACCTTCAACCAGATGGACGGCATCCGCAAGCCCGGCTCCGTTGGCACCGTGGTGGCCGGAGCACAGGTGCGGATCGTCGATGACGCGGGTGCCGACGTCGAACTCGGCACGGTGGGGGAGATTGCCGTGGCCGGGCCGTATGTCATGAAGGGTTACTGGAACAACGCCGAGGCGACGGCCGCTGCGATCCCTGACGGCTGGTTCCGCACGGGCGACTTGGGCCGCAAGGACGAGGATGGCGTGTTCTTCATCGTGGACCGCAAGAAGGACATGATCCTGCGTGGCGGCTACAACATCTACCCGCGCGAGATTGAGGAAGTCCTCTACGAGCACCCTGCCGTGGCCGAGGCTGCCGTCCTGGGCAAGCTCGACGACGCCCACGGCGAGGAGGTCTGTGCCGCGGTGTCACTCAAGGACGGTGCCGAGGGCGCCGACGACCCGGATGCCCTTGCCGCCAGCATCCAGGAGTTCGTCAAGGCCCGGGTTGCCGCCTACAAATACCCGCGCCAGATCATCATCATGGACGAACTGCCCAAGGGACCCACCGGCAAGATCCTCAAGCGCGAGATCAGCATGCCCTAGCGGTTGCGGGCGGTCGGCGTCGCCGGCTCCCTCGCGGGCAGTAAGATTTCTTCGGTCGCTGGGCGACCTTCAAAAATCCATCCCCGCTCCGTGAGCCGGCGTCGCCGTCAGGTGCCGCACGGTGAGCCGGCGTCATCGCCAGGGAACGCTGCCCGTCCGGCGCTCCGCGGCTAGTTCAGCAGCCAGGTGGCTTGGACGGCGATCGTGACATCGCTTTGGCCGGGTGCGATCGCCATGGCACTGTCAGCGACCAGGGCAGCCCGCGCCATCATCGGACGGGGCCCGCCCTGCGGCGCATTGACTTCGACGACGCCGGACAGCTCCCCGAGGGTGCGCCCGGCCAGCCTGGCGTACAGCTCGGCCGCCCGGAGGGCGTCCGACCAGGCGGCGGTGCGGGCTGCGTCCTGCGCGGCCGACGGATCTGTGACCACCGGTGAGAGCCCGTTCAGCCGGACGTTGTTGTTGCCGGTGTCCACGACAGCGGCGATGACGTCCTCGGTGTCTTTGCCGTAATCCAGCGGAACCGTCAGGGTGCTGGAGACTGTGTAACCGGTGACGATGGTGCCCGTCCCGTCCTGCCAGCGGGTGTCGACGCGCACATCGAGTGACGTTGAGCTGACGGAGTGCTGCTCGACCCCGTTGGCGAGCAGCGTAGCGGTGACGGCGTTGACTGCTTCGCTGGCTGTCGAGTAGGCGGCGCGCACGGTTGGCTGCGAGGCTTCGATGCCAATGTTGATGTTGAAATGGTCGGGGGCTGCCTGCGCGGTGCCTTGGCCGGTGACGGTAATGGAGCGCGGTGTGTCAGTCATTGATCAGTTCCTTGTCTGTGGTGACGAATGCTTCGTTGGTGTTGCTGAGGTTTTGGGCTTGAGAAACGGCAGCCGGGCAATCGTGGGCAGCTCGCGGTACCCGCCCAACGCAAGTCCTGCGTTGCGTTCAAAGAAGTTGCGGCTGCCGGGATCACCGGTCCGCCACCACGAGTATGCGGCGCAGGCGAAATACAGCGGCAGGAACGGCAGGCCCAAGCACCATGCGTATTGCGTGGCATGCCCGGATTCATGGGTCAACAGCTCCGGCCGGGAGTCGATGAACGCCCTGTCCGCCCGGTAGAAAATCACATTGCCCACCGTGAAGGCGCCCGCCAGCGGGAGTTTCGGCTGGTAGTCGGTGCCCAGGAGCAGCCCTTGCGGGCCCTTCTCAACAGGGGTGCGGGTGAGCGCGGCCAGCAGGAGCCCGGCCGCCGTCGAAAGGTTCACGGCGTTGGCGACGGCACGAATCCGCAGCGAGACTTTCACGATGCGGCTCCCTGGACAGGAATGGTTTCGGAATCAGTGGGTGTGAGCGCCTTCAACGCCTCAAAGGTGCCTGGCAGGGAGTGGCTGCAGTTGTCCATGGGCCACTGGGCGTTGACCGCCTGACCATCAGCGTTGATGAGCCAGATGGCCGGAAGGATTTCGCCGTAATCAAGGCAGGATGCGTTGCCGCCGCGCTCGCTGGGTTTCGCCAGGGCTGCCAGCAACGGCGCATAGTCACCGGAGAGGTGTTCCCGTGTGACCTCGCCATGCATTTCGCCGGGCGTACAGCTAACCACCTCAGTGGGGGCAAAGCCGTCGGGCACCCTGCCCTTGAGCAGCATGGCCGGTTCCGTTGCGGCGATCTCCCAGCCCGTGGCAGTGGAACAGTCGACGGCGGACTGCAGCGCCGCCGGTTCCGGCAGGTATTGAGTGGGGGAGGAGGGGGAGGAACAGGATGCAATGAGCAGGAGTGCACAGGCCCAAGACGCCCGCAGCAGAACGCGGCGCGACGATCCAACCGTACAGTCCGAAGTCATCATCTGCCCTGCCCCGGAACAGGAGACACCAGGATGTTGACAACGTTCAACGCATCAATGGCCTTTTGTGTGTCAGGCTTGCCCATCGTCATGCCACAGGTGTCGGTGGGCCATTGCGCTTGTACTGCGTCCCCTGCGGCGTTGACCAGCCACAGGCCCAGCCGCAGCTCCATCATCGCTGGGCAAGCAACGTTGGCTTCGCCCCGGTCGCTGGGTACTGCCAGGGCTGCCAGCAATGCCGTGAAGTCACCAACACGCTCTTCCTGTTGAACAAGGCGGGTGGATTTTCCGTTGACTGTTTCTTCGCCCGGACGGCAGACGAACACCTTGTCAGGCACAAACCCTTCCGGCACAGAGCCCATCAAGGTCGAGACCGGTGGCGTCTCGGGGCCGTCGGGCCAGCTGTTGTCCATGGAGAGCAGGCAGTCAACGCTTTGCTGCACAACGGCTGGAACCGGATGGTATTGCGTTACCTTTCCCGTAAAGACGGTGCATCCGGTCAGCGCCAGCGAACCCAAGGCCAGCGCAAGGCAGGCCAACAGCGCCAGGCGCGATGCCGGCGTCGTACATCTGCTGCGAAGGGAGCCCATGAGCGTTAGCGTAACAAGGCGGGCGGGCAAATGGGTCGCGACGAGGTAAAGAGTTGGGTTCAAAACAGGCGCGCGCCGTCAACTAGACTGGGACAGGCGGGAGGAGCTACCCCGCCGCTTACTCGCACACGAGCTTAGGTAAAAACTGTAGATGTCTGAAATGCCCCAAAAGACGGCAGAGATGCCCGAACCAACCACTGAACCCGCAACGGTCCCGGATCCGCTGGACGAAGCAGCCATTGGCTCAGCCGTCGACAACGCGCTCGCAGCCATTGCCGCCGCCGCCACGCTGGATGAGCTGAAGACCGCCCGGCTGGCGCACACCGGTGAAAAGTCGCCGCTGAGCCTTGCCAACCGTGAGATCGGCGGTCTCGCGAAGGAATTCAAGGCTGCCGCCGGCAAGCTCATGGGCGGCTCACGCGGCCGTGTTGCGAAGGCGCTCGCAGCCCGCACCGAAGTTCTCGAGGCTGAGGATGCCGCGCGCATCCTGGTCGAGGAGACCGTTGACGTGACGGCTGCACCGCGCCGCCGCCGTGCCGGTGCCCGCCACCCGTTGTCCACGCTTCAGGACCGCGTCTGTGACATCTTCGTGGGCATGGGTTGGGAAATTGCTGAAGGTCCCGAGCTGGAATCGGAATGGTTCAACTTTGACGCGTTGAACTTCAAGCCGGACCACCCCGCGCGTGAAATGCAGGACACCTTCTTCGTGGAGCCGCCCGAAGCCCACCTGCTCATGCGCACCCACACCTCACCGGTGCAGGTTCGTTCCCTGCTGGAACGTGAGCTGCCCGTCTACGTGCTGTGCCCCGGCAAGGTGTTCCGCACCGACGAGCTCGACGCCACACACACGCCCGTGTTCCACCAGTTCGAGGGCCTGGCCATCGACAAGGACCTGTCCATGGCGGACCTGCGTGGCACGCTGGAGCATTTTGCCCGCCAGATGTTTGGTGATGAGGCCAGCATCCGCCTGCGCCCGAACTTCTTCCCCTTCACCGAACCGTCGGCCGAGCTAGACATTTGGCACCCCGGCGCCAAGGGCGGCCCGCGCTGGATCGAGTGGGGCGGCTGCGGCATGGTCAACCCGAACGTGCTCCGCGCGGCCGGCATTGATCCGGACGAATACTCAGGATTTGCCTTCGGCATGGGCATCGAGCGCACGCTCATGTTCCGCAACGAAGTGGGCGACATGCACGACATGATCGAGGGCGACGTACGATTCAGCGAACACTTTGGGATGGAGATCTAAGCGGTGCGTATTCCACTGACTTGGCTGCGCGAGTATGCGCAGGTACCGGCGGGCGCAACCGCCGAAGACGTAATGACCGACCTGGTGAAGGTTGGTTTCGAAGAAGAAGATGTGCACCGTCCGCTCGATGAAATCAGCGGCCCCATCGTGGTGGGCCAGGTCCTGACCCTTGAGAAGGAACCGCAGACCAACGGCAAGACCATCAACTGGTGCACCGTCCGTGTGGTGCCCGAAGGCGCCGCGCAGACTCTGGACTTTGACGGCATTGATCCCTCCGGTGTGCAGGGCATTGTCTGCGGCGCGCACAACTTCGAGGTGGGGGACAAGGTTGTTGTCACCCTGCCCGGCGCTGTGCTGCCCGGCGACTTCCGCATCACCCCGCGGAAGACCTACGGCCATGTCTCTGCCGGCATGATCGCCTCCGTGCGCGAACTCGGCATGGGCGAGGACCATGACGGCATCCTGGTGCTCGCTACCCTGGGCCTTGACCCGGAGCTGGGCACCGATGCGCTGGAGCTGCTGGGCCTGACGGACGAAGCAGCCGAAATCAATGTCACCCCGGACCGCGGCTACGCGTTCAGCATCCGCGGTGTTGCCCGCGAATACGCGCACGCCACGGACAGCGTCTTCACGGATCCGGCATCGCTCGTTTCGGTGACGGCCGCCTCCGGTGAGGGGCACGCCGTCGTCCTTGCCGACGAGGCGCCGATCTACGGCCTGCCGGGCTGCGACAGGTTTGTGGCCCGCACCGTCACCGGAATTAACCCAAGCGCGCCAACTCCGACATGGATGTCCTCGCGCCTGCGCCTGGCCGGAATCCGCTCCATCTCCCTGCCCGTGGACATCTCCAACTACGTCATGTTGGAACTCGGCCAGCCGCTGCACTTCTACGACGCCGACAAGCTCTCCGGCCCGATCACGGTCCGCCGTGCCGCCGCCGGCGAAACGCTGAAGACCCTTGACGGGAAGGCCCGCAAGCTCGACGCCGAGGACCTGCTCATCACCGACGATTCCGGCCCCATTGGGGTTGCCGGCGTCATGGGCGGGGCCTCCACCGAGGTCACCTCCGCCACTGTGAACGTGCTCATTGAGGCCGCGCATTTTGAGGAAGTGTCCATCTCCCGCTCGCGCCGGCGCCACAAGCTGCCGTCCGAGGCGTCCAAGCGCTTCGAGCGCGGCGTTGACCCCGAGGTTGCCGACGTTGCAGCCCAGCGTGCCGTGAACCTCCTGGTTGAGTTGGCCGGCGGCACCGAGTCTGCAGCGTCCACCGACGTTGGCACCCCCGCCGTGGTGGCACCGGTGTTCCTGACGTCCGGGTTCACCTCGGCCCGCATTGGCATCGAGTTCACGCAGGCCCAGATCATCGGTTCGCTGACGGATTTGGGTGCCGTCGTGGACAAGGTCGACGGCGGATATTCCGTCACGGCCCCCAGCTGGCGTCACGACCTGCTCACCAAGGAAGACCTGACGGAGGAGGTGGCCCGCCTGGTGGGGTACGACCTCATCCCGGCAACCCTTCCGACGGCACCTCCGGGCCGAGGCTACTCCCGCGTCCAGCAGCAGCGCCGCCGTGCGGTCCAGGCCCTGGCCGACTCCGGGCTGACCGAAATTCTGGCGTACCCGTTCGTGTCGAAGACGTCCAACGACACCTTTGGCGTGGCCGAGGCCGGTGCCGCCCGCACCGCCGTGAAGCTTGCCAACCCGCTCAGCGAGGAATTCGGTTTCCTGCGGACCTCCGTGCTGCCGGGCCTGATCGAGATCGCCAAGCGCAACCACTCGCGCGGCTTCCACGACCTGGCCCTCTTTGAATCGGGCCTGGTCTTCCTGCCGGCCGAGACCCTTGGCACCGCATCGATTCCGCCGCTCGGTGTGAAGCCCTCAGACGAGGTCCTCGATGCCCTCCATGACGGGATTCCGTACCAGCCGCTCACCATGGCTGCGGTCTTCACCGGCAAGGATTCCCCGGCTGCCCCTTCGCATGCGCCGCGTGCCTGGGACTGGGCCGATGCGATTGACGCCGCCCGATTGGTGGCCGACGTCGTGGGTGTGGAACTTGTCGTGACACAGGGCTCGCACCAGGCGTTCCATCCGGGACGTGCTGCGGAACTGACGCTGCGCAACGGCGACGTTGTTGGCTACGCCGGCGAGCTGCACCCGAAGCTGCTGGCTGAGCTGCACATGCCCGCCCGGACGGTGGCCATGGAAATCAACGCCGAAAAGGTGTTTGCCGCTGCGGCCGACGTCATTGTTGCCAAACCGATCTCCACCTTCCCCGTGGCGACCCAGGACGTAGCCCTGGTGGTTCCCGCAGAGATCCCGGCACAGTCCGTGCTGGAGACCCTGCGCGAAGGCGCGGGGGAGCTCCTCGAGGATGTGGCCTTGTTTGACGAATACCAGGGAACCGGCATTCCGGAGGGCCGCAAGTCGTTGGCCTTCGGCCTGCGCTTCCGCGCCACAGACAGGACGCTGACCGCCGATGAGGCCTCGGCCGCCCGGGCATCCGCCGTCGAGCTTGCTGCCGAAAGGTTCGGCGCCACCCAGCGCTAGCAGGCACAGTTCCATCC